>JANNWE010000758.1:0-5793 GCA_031414675.1 Cytophagaceae bacterium | reverse complement strand
CTCCTGGCTTAGTTTCTTCAATCAAAATACCTTTTTTAATATCTCTTAAGGCTAATAATTTTACTTGATCTCGAGCTAGCATAGCAGCTTTAATATCGGCATCGATTTTGGTTTTTAACGACATAATGTTTAAATTTTCTAATGAATTGAAATAAATTGCAAATAGGCTTTAAAATAAAATCGTAAATTTGATTTTTATAAATTAGAATACAAAAATGACAAAATTATCGGTCAATGTCAATAAAATTGCAACATTAAGGAATTCAAGGGGGCAGGATATGCCAAATTTAGTTAAAACTGCTCTGGACTGTGAGCTTTTTGGAGCACAAGGAATAACTGTACACCCTAGACCGGATGAAAGACATATAAAATATCAAGATGTTTTTGATCTAAAAAAAATCATTACGCAAGAATTTAATATTGAAGGTAACCCAACCGAAGGAAGATTTCAAGAAGTAGTCTTAGCCAATAGACCTGAACAAGTAACATTAGTACCCGATGCTATAGGTGCCTTAACATCAAATGCAGGTTGGGATACAATTTCTTACAAAAATAAACTTAAAGAACTTGTAAAAATATACAAATCAGAGGGTATTAGAGTTTCTATTTTTGTAGATGCGAATTCAGAAATGGTGGAAGCTGCTGCAGAAACGGGCACTGACCGCATAGAGTTATATACCGAATCCTATGCGAAACACTATGCAGAAAGTCCTGAGAAAGCAATTTCAGATTTCGTAAAAGCCGCTGAGAAAGCTCAAAGTGTAGGTTTGGGAATTAATGCAGGTCACGATCTAAGTCTAGAAAATTTAGCCTATTTTTATAAAAATATTCCTAACCTATTAGAGGTTTCTATTGGTCATGCACTTTTTTGTGATGCTCTATATTATGGATTAGAAAATACCATTCAGCTGTATTTGAGGCAGTTAGAAGGGTGATTATGATTTCATCTTATTTTTTTTAAAAGCAAACTTTAGACAATCCTTAATTTAGCAAAACTTAAAAGTAAGGTTTTTTCTCCTTCCCTTTCAAAATGTATGATGGCTTTGGAAGTTGGACCTTGAACTTCCACCTTTTTTACGTCACCATACCCAAACTTAGGATGTTCCACTTTATCTCCTGCTTTAAGTTTTGAGGTGTCCGATGGTTTAAAATCTTCACTTGGAATATGAGCTTCCGTTTGTTTTGCTTGATTAACAGGTTTAAGATTCGAAATTGTTTGTGATTTTGTAGAAGTGGCAGATCGAACCGGAATATCCCATTTTGCCACATTTTTTGGAATCTCGAATGTTCTTATTTGTGTAACTTCTCTTTCAAAAGTTTTTAAATATCTTGGGTCAATTTCGTCAATAAATCTACTCTTTTCACAAAAAGTAAGCTTTCCCCAATTGTATCTTTGTTCGGCATAACTCAAAGTTAATTTTTTTTCGGCTCTAGTTATAGCTACATAAAACAATCTGCGTTCTTCTTCTAAATCTTCTCTATTTTTTAGCATCATTTGAGAAGGGAACAAATTTTCTTCCATTCCAACTACAAAAACTTGCTTAAATTCTAATCCCTTAGAACCATGAATAGTCATCATAGTAACTTTATCTGGGTCGCCATCATCTTCTTGATCTGCGTTGGTAAGCAATGAAACTGTTTGTAAAAAAGAACCAAGCGTTACGTCTTCGTTTTCTGGATTATCAACAAATTGTTTTATTGAATTTAATAATTCTTGCACGTTTTCGTGCCTTGCCATTCCCTCCACAGTTTTATCAACATATAATTCATACAATAAGCCCGAGGTTTTAGCAATATGCATAGCAATATAATGGGCATCTTTATCTTCACCCATCAAGATTACATAACTCTTAATTAAATTTGAAAAATTATCAATTGAAACTACAGCTCTTCCTTCTATGTACTTCCCAATTTCAGAAACTACATCCCAAATGCTGATTTGATTATCATTTGCACTTACTATTATCTTTGCAACTGTACTATCACCAATTCCTCTTTTAGGCAAATTAATTATTCTTTTAAATGCTTCTTCATCTTGTTGGTTTACAGTAAATCTTAGATAAGCAAGTAAATCTTTAATTTCCTTTCTTTGGTAAAATGAAAGACCTCCAATAATTCTATAATTTATATTTATTCTTCTTAATGCTTCCTCAAATGCTCTGGATTGTGCGTTAGTTCTATACAATATGGCAAAATCTTCATTCTTTAAATTCTGATTTAACTTATTTTCAAAAATAGTGTTAGCAACAATTTTACCCTCCTCATTATCAGATTGAGCTTTAAAAACTTCAATTTTTTCCCCTTCTTCATTATCGGAAAAAATATTCTTTTCTAATTGAGATTTATTTTTAGAGATTAATGAATTTGCCGCATTAACAATATTTTGAGTGGATCGGTAATTTTGTTCCAATTTAACTACCCTCAAATCGGGATAGTCTTTCTTAAAATTTAAAATATTTTGAATATTGGCACCTCTAAATGCATAAATACTTTGAGCATCATCGCCTACAACACAAATATTTTGATGAACTGAAGACAGTTTTCTAGTTATTAAATATTGTGAAATATTAGTGTCTTGGAACTCATCAACCATTACATGTTTGAACTTATGCTGATATTTATTTAACACATCCAAGTGATCCCTAAAAAGGATATTGGTATTGAACAAAAGATCATCAAAATCCATTGCATTTGCTGAGAAACAACGGAGTGCATACGTTTTATAAATCCTACTAATTTCAGGCATTTGAGCCCCAGCATCTTCGGCTAAAAAAATTGGGTTTTCTTGATAAGCTTGCCATGAGATTAAATTATTTTTAGCACCAGAAATACGGTTTAATATAAAATTAGCTTTATATGTCTTATCGTCTAAATGCATTTCTTTTACAATGGAACGCAATAAAGACTTACTATCATCGGTATCGTAAATAGTGAAATTTGGAGTGTACCCTAATCTATTTCCTTCAATTCGAAGAATTTTAGCAAAAACAGAGTGAAAAGTACCCATCCAAAGATTTTTAGCCTCAGACCCAATAATTTTCTCAATTCGAGAACGCATCTCTTGAGCAGCTTTGTTGGTAAATGTTAAGGAAAGTATATTAAAAGCATCCACCCCTTGGCCCATCAAATGGGCTATTCGATAAGTAAGAACCCTGGTTTTACCGGACCCAGCACCGGCAATAATCATAAGTGGGCCGTTTTCGTGTGTAGCAGCTTCAAGCTGCGGTTCATTTAATTCTGCTAAGTAGTCTCTCACCGATAAAAATTTTCACAAATATACAAAAACACCCGCTTAGACATCATACAATTATTAGCAAAACATGAATTATTTATACTTCCAAAACCTTTAATTATAAAAATAAAATTTCAAACAAATAGTTGCTTTTATTCGTTTAAAAATTAGCTTCTCCATTTAAAAATTATTGCAAATTGGATTAGTAAAAATAAAACAGTAAATTTGTGCTCTTTTATTTGAGAACAAAACCAGTAATAAAACTACTTTTTTCTGATGCAAAAAATAAAATTCATAAATAAAAGTCAGGCTTCGTTTTTTGCTACTCTAAGAACGAAAGTTGATGCCTATTTTCAAGATAAAAATATCCCTAAAACAGGAGGTAATACATTGATTTTTAAAGCATTTTTTATGCTTTCACTTTATATTATTCCTTACATTATTATCTTAACTTCAGGTTTCCCAAATTACATAAATTTCGCATTAACTATAGTTATGGGTTTCGGAGTTGCAGGTGTAGGAATGAGTGTCATGCATGATGCAATTCATGGATCTTTTTCTAACAAAGCTTGGGTCAATAAACTTTTTGGAAGCAGTTTATATTTATTAGGAGGCAATTCCTACAATTGGGAGGTTCAACATAATCAGTTACATCATACCTATACGAATATCCTGGATCTAGACGAAGATATTACAGGTAAATTTTTATTACGATTAAATGTAGCAGAGAAAAAGAAATTAATACATAGATTTCAACACATTTATGCCTTTGGTTTATACAGTCTTATGACGATTTCTTTCTTGTGGAAAGATTTTAAAGAGATTAGATTGTTTAATAAATTATCAGAGACCGGAATTGTAAAACCATTTTCAAGCAAAGAGTTAACTATTTTAATTCTTTCCAAGATAGGATATATCGTTTGGATATTTGTTTTACCTATGTTGGTCTTAGACATTACTTTTGGACAATGGTTTTTAGGTTTCATGGGCATGCATTGCACGGCTGGAATTATTTTAAGTACCATATTTCAGCTTGCTCATGTGGTAGAACATGCCGCTCAACCAATTCCAGATACTAACAATTGTATAGAAAGTGCATGGGCAGTTCATCAAATAGAGACTACAGCAAATTTTTCAGGTAAAAGTAAATTGTTATCTTGGTATATAGGAGGTCTTGATTACCAAATAGAACACCATTTGTTTCCTAAAATTTCACATATTTATTATAAAGAAATTTCAAAAATAGTAGCTGACACCGCCAAAGAGTATGGAGTGTTTTATAATTCTAAAGGCGGCTTTTTCAATGCTTTAAGATCACATGTTTCCATGCTAAAGCAATTAGGTGTTGCTTGAAACTTAAAAAAAATAATTATTTACACATGGGCTTATTAGATATTTTTTCTCTAGGAAATCTAGAAACTGTCAAGAATATATTAGGTGATAAAAAAGAAGTTAAAATTGCTGAAGATACAGCAAATTTAAAAGGCTCTTTTTATGATTTTACTGTAAATAGCCTGGATGGTAAAAGTATAAATTTCAAAAATTACACAGGAAAAAAAATTGTTGTAATAAATGTTGCCTCTAAATGCGGATATACGCCGCAATACGAAGATTGGCAAGAATTTCATGAAAAACATGGTAATAAGGTCGTTGTTTTAGGCTTTCCAGCAAATAACTTTCTATCTCAAGAATCTGGAACAAATGGAGAAATAGCTGCTTTTTGTCAAAAAAACTACGGAGTTACTTTTCAAATGTTCGAAAAACTGGACGTAATTGGAGATTCTCAGCATCCATTATTTAAGTGGCTTAGTACAATAGACTTGAATGGTTGGAACGATCAAGCCCCAACTTGGAATTTTTGCAAATATATAATCAACGAAAAAGGAAAGCTTACTCACTTTTTTGCCTCCAAAATAACTCCAGAAAGTAAAGAATTCCAGCAAGCCATTGGTATCATATAAGTAGTTTTTATGTTAAAATGGATTTCAGCAGCTCGCCTTAGAACACTACCTTTAGCTTTGTCGAGTATTTTTATGGGCACTTTTCTAGCCATAAGAGCTAACAAATTTGGTTTTTGGATATTCTTATTTGCCTGCCTAACAACCATTCTGCTTCAAGTTCTTTCCAATTTTGCTAATGATTATGGAGACTTTAAAAATGGAGCGGATTTAAAAGAAAGAATTGGACCAAAAAGAGCAGTCCAATCTGGAGAAATCTCATCCAAACAAATGATGAAAGGTATTCTTATTTTAGCCTTTTTCGCCTTTTTTAGTGGACTGATTTTATTGTACATTTCTTTTGATGGCTTTTTCTCTCTAATATTTTGGAAATTCGTTGGCATAGGAATACTTTGCATAGTTGCGGCTTTTACTTACACTGCTGGGAAAAGACCTTATGGATACATAGGATTAGGAGATGTTTCAGTCTTTATTTTTTTTGGAATTGTAGGGGTAATGGGTAGCTATTTTCTGTTTACTAAAAATATAGATTTGGATATAATATTACCCGCTATGTTTTGTGGTTTGCTTGCTACAGGTGTATTAAATTTAAATAACATTAGA
>JANNWE010000757.1:0-3418 GCA_031414675.1 Cytophagaceae bacterium | reverse complement strand
TGAACAAAACTTTTGAAGAAGGCCAAAATCTTTTGTCAGAAGTAGTTAATATGGTTAATGATGAAATGAACAATCCTAATGTCCACGTCATATTGGGTGTTCCATTTCCATATTTGAGTACCTACACTAAGCTTATTAATTCTTCAAAGGTTTCTATTGCTGCTCAAAATTGCCACCCAAAGCCTTCAGGAGCATACACTGGAGAAGTTTCTGTGGTAATGTTAAAATCAGTTGGAGTAAAATCGGTAATAATTGGACACTCGGAGAGAAGAGAATATTTTTTAGAATCTGATACCTTTATTGCAGAAAAAGTAGATGCAATTTTAGCAGAAGATTTACTACCCATATTTTGTTGCGGTGAAACTTTGGCTCAACGAGAAGCCGGTATCCATTTTGATTTTGTCTGTGGACAGCTTACCAATAGCCTTTTCCACCTTTCTGCTGATGCATTACAAAAAGTAGTAATTGCCTACGAACCCATCTGGGCTATAGGCACTGGCGTAACGGCTTCCTCGGCACAAGCACAAGAGATGCACAAAGTTTTGCGTGACCATTTAGCGTCAAAATATGGCCAAGCGGTAGCAGATGAAATCTCTATCCTTTACGGCGGAAGCGTAGGTGCTGGCAATGCAGTTGAGCTTTTCTCTCAACCCGACGTGGATGGCGGCCTGGTTGGTGGTGCTTCTTTAAAATCTAGAGACTTTACAGATATTTCGAAGTCGTTTCCAGCCTAGGATATAAAATGTGTTATAAGTAGGTCGGTACCGAAGGTCAGACCGGTAAAAAAGCCAATGCTAGTTGCGTTGGCTTTATTGTTTCGAAAACACCTTAGGAGTAAGTCTCTACCGCAAGTCAGACCAATGGAGAATTAGGTCAGCATTACTAAGGTCATACCGACAATGAGGTAGGTCAAGGCCGCAGGTCAGACCAAAAAACAATATCTCAATCCCACTTTCGTTTGTCAATTTAGTTTTCACAAATAAACCTTAATGAATGAGAATCCTCGTTATACTTTTACTCAGCCAGCTGAGCTTCGCCCAAATATCAGGTACAGTCAAAGATTCTAAAACTAACGCATTTATTTCTTATGTAAACATAGCCGTAGAAAATAAAGATAAAGGTGTTTCTGCAAATGAAAATGGAGCGTTTTTATTACCAAAACTAAATGAAAATGACATTTTAATTTTATCAGCGGTGGGCTTTAAACCTTTAAAATCAAAGGAGATAATTGGTGAAGTTTATTTAGAACAAATTATTTTAGAGTTAAAAGAATTATCAGTTACGCCTAGAATTGGAAAAAACACTTTAAAATAGGCATAGTGGATAAAAAGCAAATTAAATCATTCTTTGCTAACCAAGGCTACCCACGGATGTATGGACGTTTTATCCCATTTGCAGAGAATATTTCAAAAACAAGATACATTAAAGAAATTCGGTTTTTAACCAGAAGTAAAATTCCTACTACAATTTTTAATGTCAGATTATTGACCCTAAACAAAGAAGGAGAACCCATTGAATAATATTCTGAACAAAATATAATAGGCCAATGTAAAAAGGGAATGAAGATAACCTCGGTAAATGTAGAAGATTTAAATATTAAGTTTCCCGAAAGTGCGTTGATAGTAGGTGTGGAATGGCTGGTGATTGAAAGAAATAAATTTGTTATGAAATATCGGGAATAGAAAAGAATCAAAAGACTTAAAGAACAGAATATTCTCCTTGGTTTGGAGGAGATTATGAAATAGTAAATAATTCTTGGATGAAATCTACAAACCCAAAATGGAATAAACAAATGGCCTATATTAACGACATTCCAAAAGGATCCAAAGGTAAATACCACACCTTGGCAGTAGAACTTTTATTAACCGATTAAAATTTTAAATACACCAAACCACAACTCAAAGCATCAAAAATCAACTCATCTGATAAGCTTTCATAATAAAAAAGTGTCCATCCTTGTTTTCCCCATTTGTTGGGTACGGGGTGAATAAAATCTATATTAAAACTAGAAAATACAGATTGGTCTATTTCGTTTAGTTTCAGGCATATTCGTTTTTTAGGAGAATTATGTACAAAAATGAGTTTACTTTTGAGAAAATATTTGGTTTTTAATCCCATTCCCTTTTCATTCAATCCTAACTCTTGAATTGCAAAATTTCTTATGTCCTCAAATTTCATCGGTAAGCTATTATGCCTCAAAAAAAGTTTTATAATTCAACGGTATTAATAAATAAGGATATCTTTTTAAAATAACCTGATATTTACTTATTCTAAATACAATAAATAAAAAGCAAAAAAAGGAACATACCTAAATATGCTCCTTTCTCAATTATCTTTAGAGACTAATTAAAAAGGCAAATCATCCTCTCCTTCAAGAGCTGCCGGAATAGCCATTGGAGCTACGGCTTGTACAGCACTGGATGTTGGCGTCTCAGTAGCTGTTTGTCCTTTTTCAATTCTCCAACCTTGGATACTATTAAAATACTTGGTTTCACCTTGAGGGCTCTGCCATTCTCTACCTCTAATATTGATAGAAACTTTTGCAAATTCACCAACAGAATAATTATTCAACAAATCACATTTATCTTGAGTGAACTCAATCATGATATGCTGGGGGTAGGTTTCTTCGGTAGTTATTACCAACTCTCTTTTTTTAAAAGACGGACTCACCTGCACTTCAGGGTTGATTAGTTTTATATTTCCAGATATTTCCATTTTAATTTTAATTATTTTTGTAAAAACGATTACAAATATAAAAATCATAAGGCATTTTTAAAATGATAAGCCGAATAATTTCTGAAATTGAAAGATTGCTAATTTTTTCGGCTGACCAAAAAAATGCTTCATGGGCGGTTCGACAAAATAGATTTTGGAAGTATAAAAGAAAAGATAATTCTATATTTATACTAGCCACCGTAAACTTTATTCTTCAAAACCAAAATTTGCCCGAAAAATACCTAGCTAGAACAAGAAAAATTTCTGAAAAAATAGAAAGCTTCTATCCTCTGTATAAAAATAAAGACGATGGTCCTACCTATAATTTTTATAAGACTAAGCCAAGCCAACACTTCCTTTTTGGAATGCTAATGCATAAACTAGATCATTTTCGCCTACCCGACGATATTGATGACACTGCAATTATTTATCTTACCAAAAGAAACCCCGAAAGCACCAAATTAAAAGAGCATTTTAAAGACTTTTCCGATAAAATACCTTCGGAAAAATGGCACAAAAATGCCACTTCAGGTGAAATTTATAACACATGGTTCGGGAAAAAGATGCCAAAAGAACAGGATGTTTGTGCAATTTTAAATGTTTTGTATTTCGTATTTCACAATCAATTTAAACTAGAAAATATAGATTTAAATAGTATACAATATCTCACCAACCAAATCGAATATATTTCAAAAAAGCCCTT
>JANNWE010000756.1:0-3816 GCA_031414675.1 Cytophagaceae bacterium | reverse complement strand
CTGCGAAGAAGAAGACATGGCCAATCTGGCCGCCGAAACCAAAGACCTGGGTTTTAGACTGGAGCAAGTACAGGATTTTACACCCACACCTATGACGGTGGCCGAAGTAATTTACTATACTGGCGTGCACCCCTACACCCTTCAGCCCATCAAAACACCTAAAACAAAAGAAGAAAAACTTACGCAAAACAAGTATTTCTTTTGGTATAAACCCGAAGTAAAAGGTTGGATAAAAAGCCGCTTAATGAAATTAGGCAGGCCGGATCTTGCAGAAAGACTCCTCTCCTACCCAAAAAAGGAAATGGTGGATGCTCCGCAAAAAGAAAAGTCCATAGACATAAATACCAAGAAAAAGAAGGGTTGGGCGTAGGTTAAGTGAAATGAAAATGTTCTAAAATAGAAATCATATTGAAATAAAACTGGGGCTTTTTGCTCCTTTTTTTTGTTTTAATTTTTTAATATTCATTCAGAATCAAATTTTATCAAAGGCAAGTACTTTTTTTAAAGGATAAAAATTATAAAGGGAAATGTGAATCCATTTTAAAAAATCTTTGGAGTAATGAATATATGGAAGACCAGAGCTTAAATTTCAATCTCAGCTACTTACTTAAAAAAAGAAAAGGCGAGTTGCCTCGCCTTAAATGTTTTCACAACAACAAAACCTAAATCGGTTTTTCCTTATTGTGATTTGCTTTCGTATCGTAAATTTAAGATTATTTATCGTAAGATTCCAAATTAAATTTATTTTTAAATTTATTCATCAAAGCGAACCCTAATGTTTTTTTCAATTCCTTGGCTCTCTTAACAGTTATAACTTTAGATGTGCTTGGTAATGTGCTATCGTCAAAAACGATAGGGGGTTTATTATTAGATTGGTTTTCTTTTATATTCAAATTCATATATACTAGAAATATATAGTCAAATATAGTGACTCTTTTCCAAACTTGCTTCATCTATGTCCATATTTTCTTTAGTAACTAATCGTTCAATTTCTTCATTAGCTAATACATTCAAATCTTTAATCATTTGCTCTAGTTTATCAATTTCTACTTGCCAATTTACTCCTTTAGGGGTTACAATTGAATACAAGTAGTTTTTTGTTACCAAAAACATCTTCTTTGATTTAAACAGCAGCATGTTCTTTACATCAGAAAATGAAAAGGTACTAGATTTAACATGATTGTGATATAAAACAGAACCTTCTAACAAATAGAGTTTACTATTATCTACACTTACTTGCGTTTCATTACCAATAATATCTTCTGTTGTTATTCCTTTTTTTACAATAATGATATGCTCTATTTTCTCTTTCATCAAGTAACTTATAAGTTCGTTATGTGACATATCAATATTAAAATTAGTTTACTAATCTACTCTTTATTAAGTAGCCATTTAGGGTAATTATTATGAAGTTGTTGCAAATATCAGAATATCAAAGAACGAAAGCAAATCACAACTAAAACGGTTATCCGTTATCTGTTTTCGGTTAAATTTTTGTCTATACCTTTTACTTATTACCTAAATTTACCTAATAAGTCGCTCTTCCTCCTGAAATATCAAACAAAAACCCAGTAGTAAACGTAAATTCTTCAGAAACGATCCAATCCGAAATCTTAGCCACCTCATCGATTTCTCCTAATTTTCCCATCGGGATTTTGGCGAACATGTATTCCAATTGCTTAGGATCAGTATCCGCGTTCCTAGCGGTTTTAATCACAGCTGGCGCTAGTCCATTGATCGTAATGTCGGCAGTACCATATTCTTTGCCGATTGATTTTAGAATCCCAATAACCGCGGCTTTGGAGGCTGAATAGCCAATCATTCCCGGATTACCTTCTTTCCCAGCCATGGAGACAATTAACAAAATACGGCCATAGGCGAAAGGTTCCATCGCTTTCACAGCATACTTGGTCATCAAAAAGGTGCCTCGTTGGTTTACCTGATACAATCGATCAAAATCCATCGTGGAATAATCCGTAATTTTGGTGCTAGTCGGTCCCACGATACCCGCACAGTTTACCATGATGTGGATTTGGCCATATTTTTTGCCAACTTCCTCATAAGCCAAAACGATGCTATCCTCGGAAGTTACATCAGCGATGATCGTCATGACTTCATAACCTGCCGACTTAAATTCGTTTTCCGTTTGCCCTAATTTGAATTGGTTGCTATCTAGTAATACTAATTTTGCCCCCTTCTTAACCTATTAATACAACTATCCCTTTTCCTAAGCCATCCGCTACGCCACTCATTAATGCTACCTGATTTGTAAATCTTGCCATGTTTGCTATTTGTTTGAAAATAAAATCCTAACATTGAACAATTTTGTGAAATTTTAATACTTAATTGGAATACTTTTTCACCAAAAACCTATTTAATATGATAACCCTTTTAATCACCCTATTATCTCTTGGGGTAATTTTGGTAGCCATATCAAAATTTGACATTCATCCATTTTTAGCTCTTTTCATTGGTGCCATTGGTTTTGGTATTTGTGTAGGAATGCCTACAGACCTCATTTTAAAATCTATCAAAGACGGTTTTGGAGGAGTTTTAGGGAACATAGGACTCTTGATTTTACTCGGGGTAACTATCGGTACTTTCCTAGAAAAAACAGGAGGAGCCATGGTTCTAGCCCAAAAAGTCCTTTCATGGATTGGCGAAAAATCCATCATGCTAGCTATGATGCTGAGCGGCTGGATCCTTTCCATTCCCGTCTTTGGTGACAGTACTTTTATCATGATGAATCCCATTAGCAAGTCGCTTTCTTTTAAAGGGAAAGTGCCATACGCGGCTACCACCGTGGCTTTGGCTTTGGGTGCCACCGCAAGTCATTCACTCGTTCCACCGACTCCTGGCCCAATTGCCGCCGCAGGAATTATTAATGCAGATTTAGGCATGGTTATTTTTTGGGGTATTGTAGTCAGTCTGATCAGTTTAGTGCCCTGCTATTATTTTGTCAAAAAATACGTGACTAAAATTCAGCTTGAACCCAAATTTGCCGAAGGCGAACAACAAGAAAGCAGCGGTAAAAAACCATCCGCCTTCAAATCATTTTTACCCATCATTTTCCCTCTTTTACTCATTATTTTAGCCTCAGTGGCTAGTTATCCCTCTAAGCCATTTGGCGAAAACCAATTGACCGATATCATACTTTTCTTAGGTACACCCATCATTGCCTTATTGTTAGGTGCTTTTTTATCCTTTACCCTTCCTGAAAAATTTGATCGCCAAGTGCTTTCTTCGACGGGTTGGATCGGAGATTCCTTAGTAATCGCCGCCCCCGTGATTTTGATTACCGGTGCAGGTGGGATTTTTGGCAAAATGCTTCAGAACTCAGGGATTGCTGATATTGTTACTTCGAATATGAGTACGGCCAACTGGGGAATTTTTCTACCCTTTATTATTGCCTTTTTTCTTAAGACAGCCCAAGGATCGTCAACTGTCGCCATGATCACGACAGCTTCTATTATCGCTCCTATCTTAGGGACTTTAGGGCTTGACTCAGAATCAATGCGGGTATTTGCCGTATTGGCGATAGGTGCGGGTGCGATTGCTATTTCACATGCCAACGATAGTTTTTTCTGGGCAGTGACTCAATTATCAGGTTTGACGATCAAAGAAGGAAATAAATCACATAGCATAGGAACCGTCATCATGGCTTTCACTTCTATTTTAGCCATTTACCTATTGACTTTTATCGTCTAAAAGTATTTTTTAGCCTCCCGGAAAGCAATTAACGGGAGGCTATTTTTATCGTGCAGTCCAGCCGCCATCCACGGACAACATAGCACCCACCATGTAGCTGCCTGCGTC
>JANNWE010000755.1:0-7369 GCA_031414675.1 Cytophagaceae bacterium | reverse complement strand
GTTTTGAAAGCAGTAAAAGATTCTGGAAAGATTGTACAGATTGGTTCACAAAGACGCTCTGGTGCTAACTATCATGCAGCAGCTGATTTTATAAAGTCAGGTAAGTTTGGCGATATTAAAATGGTAGAATTGATGTGGAATGTCAATCAGCCAGGTAGATGGAGACGTCCAGATTTAGTAGCCAGCTTAAAAGAATCAGATGTAGATTGGAAGCGGTATTTGATGAATAGGCCCTTGGTGCCATTTTACGCTCGTAAATATTTGGAATACAGATTGTTCTGGCCGTATTCTTCAGGAATTCCTGGACAATGGATGAGTCATCAAATTGACACTGTTCATTGGTTTAGCGGTTTAGAGCATCCAAGAAGCGTGGTAGCCAACGGAGGTATTTACCAATGGCAAGATGGACGTACCAATGCTGATACACTCACAGTTGTATTTGATTACGGTCCTGCAGATAAGCCTCAAAATGGATTTCAAGTGCAGTTTACAAGCAGGTTTTCAAATGCTGCTGGGGACACCAAAGAATTGTATTATTCTAATGGAGGCATGATAAACCTGGATACAAACGAGATATCAGATACTGGTGGCTTACGTGAGCGTGAAGCTAAAGCCATGGGAATGAAGGCAAATCTATTAGCACCCATGAAATTGGAAGGCATTAAAGTAGCATCAGATGCCAATACAGGAGGTGACCCTCTTACATTTGCTCATATAAGAAATTGGATGGAGTGTGTGCGTAGCCGTAAAACACCAAATGCTCCTATAGAAGCTGGTTATCAGCATTCTATTGCTACCATGATGTCTAATGCCGCCTATCGCACAGGTTTAAAAATAACTTTTGATGCAAAAGCTCAAGAGATATTAGCTGGCGGAAAGCCTTGGAAGCCGTTTTGATAGGAAATTTCTTTTAACATATTAAAAAGGAGAGTCGTTTGGCTCTCCTTTTTTGATTAAATTAATATTCGGAATATTATTAATAAAAGTATATTTTTGTGTAGAATGTCCTCATAAATAAATTCAACATGCCCGTTTCTATTCTTACACCAGATAAAATTATAAGAAGAACACATAAAAAGCAAGTTGTATCTGAACAAAATATCACTAACCTAAAAACAAATCTTTCCAATCTTTTAGAGAAACTAAAAGATCACAACCGAGAAGGAAGGCAGGAAACAGACCTTAGAGATTTTCTTAATGATAGTTTTTACAAAAACCGCTTCTACATCAATAAAAAGGAAACGGCTGATTGGGTAATTTTTAATGACGAACACGGCAAGGGTAAAGTTTCGGTAATTATTGAAATGAAAAGCACTTCGGCAAAAACCGAAATGTTAACCGAAGAGGAACCAAATGTTAAAGCGCTGCATGAATTGGTCTTGTACTATCTGCGAGAAAGAATTGACAATAATAACCACGAGATCAAACACTTAATTGCTACAAATGGGCTTGAATGGTATATATTCAATGAGCTTTGGTTTCATGAACACTTTTTTACTAGAAGCTTTAAAAAGTCTTACCAAGACTGGAAACTTTCAGGACACAGCACCGACGACTTTTATAAATTGTATGCTAAGCCACATATCGCAAACCTAGATGTAGAATTTTGTAAATTAAACTTAAGAGATTACCCAAAAGCATCGAACAGAAAGTTAGCAGAACTTTATAAAATACTTTCGCCAGAGCATTTACTTAAACTCGAAATAGCTAATGATGCAAACAAACTCAACAGGCCATTTTACAATGAGCTTTTATATATTTTGGGTATTGAAGAGCGAAAAGCAGCTGATTCTAATAAAAAAATAATTGATAGAATTATACCTGAAAAACGGAAAGATGGCTCATTGATAGAGAATGTCATTAATAAGTTAAATGTTAAAGATTGCCTGAGAAATGTCAAAAATTTAGAATCTTTTGGTGAAACTAAAGAAGACCAACTTTATAGTGTAGCTCTCGAATTGTGTATTACTTGGCTCAACAGGATTTTATTCTTGAAACTGCTGGAATCACAATTGGTAAAATATCATAACGATGATAAAAGTTTTAAGTTTTTGAGTTATGACAAAATTCACGACTTTGACGAACTCTCCGAACTATTTTTTGAGGTTTTGGCTATTCCTACCAGCCAAAGAACAGAAAGTGTAAACAAGAAATTTGGGCAAATTCCGTATCTGAATAGTAGCCTTTTTGAGCTTTCTGATCTTGAAAAAGAAACTGTAAGTATTGAGGATCTCAAAGACCGTTTAGAAATTTCGTATTTCGGCAATTCGGTTTTAGTTAACGACAACGGTAAGCCGCAAAAGGGAGAGATCAATACGCTGAAATACCTACTTGGGTTTTTAGATGCTTACAGATTTGGAGCGAGTGACAACGAAGAGTCAATAAAACAAGACAAGCTTATAAATGCCGCAGTGTTGGGTCTTATTTTTGAGAAACTCAATGGCTATAAAGACGGATCGTTTTATACGCCGGCATTTATTACGATGTATATGTGCCGCGAAACCATTCGTAGAGCAGTAGTTCAAAAATTCAATGAAACCAACAATTGGGGCTGTGAGACTTTTGACGACCTCCATGAACATATAGAATACAAAAATCTACAAGAAAGAAAGAATTATAATGAGCAAATAAATAGCATAAAAATATGCGATCCAGCTGTAGGTTCTGGCCACTTTTTGGTGTCGGCTCTTAACGAAATGATAGCCATAAAGTCAGAACTAAAGATTCTGCAACACCCCAACGGCACTCGAATAAAAGACATAGAAATAAGTATCGACAACGATGAACTGACGGTTTATGACCAAAACGAAGGGCAGGATTTTAATTACACCGTGGGCAAAGGAGGTGGGCTGATATCTGAAAAGCAATTGCTCCAAGAAACACTATTTGAAGAAAAACGAACCATCATAGAAAACTGCCTTTTTGGCGTAGATATTAACCCTAAATCCGTAAAAATATGCCAACTGCGGCTTTGGATAGAATTGCTCAAAAACGCCTATTATAAACCCGATGGGGAGCTGGAAACACTACCTAATATCGACATCAATATAAAATCTGGCAATAGTTTAGTGAGTAAATATCCGCTTGATGAAGACTTAAGTGAGGTATTTAAAAAACAAAAATTTAGTTTAGATATTTACAAAGACACAGTAGCGGCCTATAAAGAAGCAAAAACGAAAGAAACCAAGGCAGTGTTTAAGAATTTTATTACAGATATTAAAGAGGCTTTTAAGCAATCTGTAATAAACACCGACCCACGCCGTAAAAAACAAAACGAACTTTATTGGAAGTTAGAAGGCCTCAAAGCCAATGTAGACTTGTTTGGCAATAAAAAACTTAGCGAAGCCGAGCTAAACAAACAAAAAATAGAACTTGAGAAACAAAAACTAAAAATAGACGAAGAAATACGGGATATAGAAGACAACAAAATATACCGAAATTCCTTTGAATGGCGTTTTGAGTTTCCTGAAGTGCTTAACGAAAAAGGCGATTTTGTGGGCTTTGATGTGGTGATTGGGAATCCCCCGTATGGAGTAAAATTTACCGAGAAAATTAAAGAATATTACATTAAAAATTTTGATGCAACTTCAGACATATACACAATTTTTATTGAAATGGGGCTTAAAATTAACTTGAAAAATGGTGTTATGGGTTTTATTGTTCCAGTTTCTTGGCTCACAGGTGATAATTTCAATTCAACAAGAAGATTATTTATAAATAAAGGTTTAATAGACATTGCAATCAACTTACCTTATAATGTCTTTGAAGAAGCATATGTAGATACAGGAATTTATATATTTAGGAATTCAAAGAAAGATGAATATTCTACTAATGTTTTTGAATTTAGCCCAAAATCTAGGATAGATTTTGGATTTAATCAAAGTTTGGTATTTTCTAAATTAGGTTCCAAAGTTTGGCAATCTGAAAACAAAATTAAAATAATTCTCAATTCTGGGGTATCTGAAATAAACAAAAAAGTAAGAAAAAATGGTATACCAATTTCAGATATTAGTATTTCTGGCAGAGGAATTTTAGCAGATACTTCGGATATTTTAAAGAAAAGTTATGATGGGGAAACGAAATTGCTATTTGATGGAAAATTGAATAGATATATCATGGAGAAGCCTCAATCTTATGTTATTTATGGAGAGAATCTTAAAGAAAGGCCAAAGGATGATTCAATATTCACTGGTGAAAGGATTTTAATAAGGAGAATAATAAGTCGTCAATTTAGAGTAATGGCTACAAAATCAAATATTGATTTCATAAGTAAAAAAGATTTATATGTTTTTAAAATAACTCATGCTGGATTTGATATAAATTATGTTATTGCGATAATCAATTCTAGATTGGTTTCTTTTTTAAAAACCCAAGGCTCCACATCTGGGAAAAAAGATGATTTCACTCAACTTACACTAAGCGACATAAGAGAAATAGTTATCCCTCAAATACCTGAAATTGCCCAAGCCCCCTTTGTAGAAAAAGTAGATGAAATCTTAGCTCTTAAAAAAGCTGATCCAGCAGCCGACACGAGCCCATTAGAAGCTGAAATAGACCGTATGGTGTATGATTTGTATGAACTTACTGAGGAGGAAATAGCGATAGTGGAGGGGAAATAGAAAATTTGAAATAATATGATAAAAATTAATCAAAAAAAGGCTCAAAATTTGGTTTCAGAAATTTCTAGAAAACTTGCTCTTAACTATATAGATGCCTCCTTAAATCCGAATGATGCAGATTTTGGGGAAATTGCAAATGAATACCTAAAAAAGGGGATTGTAAAAAAAGGAACTGAGTTACGAAGTCGAAACATATTTATTCTTGGAGCAGGAGCATCAAAAAACGGTTTTCCAAAAATCTTTAAAAATGGTGATGAAGCGGCGACAAGTATAGAAGATGAATTAGGGCTTACTGAATTAAAAGAAAATAAATTAATTGGAGCAAAGTACAATGAAATAAAAAGCAAATTACTTTTAGGAAAGTCTGAAAAAAATCCAACTTTTGAAACTCGCTTATCAGTATTATCACATTTTGTTCCAATTTCTGATATAAGAACCAAAATTAGTGAAATATTCAACCAACGTACCTATCCTTCAGTATTTTACGAAATTCTTGCTCATATTTTCAAAAACCGATTTGTTGATGCAATAATCAATTTTAACTTCGACGAGAGTTTCGACCAAGCTGTTATTGAAGAAATTTCAACTGGAGAATTAAAAAAAGTAATTTCAGATGGTGACTGTGTACCGTACAATGAATTAATTGACGATCATATCCTAAAAATCCCTCTTTATATTAAGCCGCACGGAACTTTTAGCGAAAAGAGCTCACTTCGTTTTACCAAAGAACAATATATTGACATTCCACAGGATATTGATAAATTGATTACAAGTGTATTCCTTGGATATGAATATAATCAAAAACCAGAAAAAAATGAGTTATTCGCCGAGCTTAATCTTATTTGCTGCGGATTTGAAATGGAAGGTGTTGAGTTTAACACTTTGATTAAAAAGGTGGCTGATGAATTCATTAAAAATGCGGACAGAAAAATTAACATCTACTTTTTGCAATTTGATACTGATAAAAAATATTCGAATGAAAAAAAGCAAAATCCATATAATAGGTTGAAAGAAGAATTTAAAGATTATCTTCATAAAATCTCAATTAAAATAATAAAAAATGAAGAATATCCGAAAACACTTTCAGATACTTTTTTCAATCAATTTATTAAGGATTTATGGAAAAATCTAATGGATAACTTTAAAGAAGGCAATAGTTTTAGACCAAGAGCAATAAACCGACATGAAGTATTTCTTGACTTAATTAAGGAGGCCATCAATGAAGAGGGAAAAGTTGAACTCAAAGGGAATAGAAAGAGAAAATATTGGTATTTTAATTCTCCATTGTATCTACTAGATCGGTTGATTTATGAAATTTTGATTGTTATCTGTAAAAATAATGGAGTAATTCAACTAGAGGAATCTTTAAAAAGCACAAATAGGATAGGTCTTTATTACCAATATTTATCAAAAATGATTGAAGTAAAATTTGATATTTTAGGTGAAATATTAAAATGTTTAGGATTAAGTAAAAGAAAAATATCTTTTGGAAGAGGTATGTATGTAGTCCCAGAGAATATTAATATTTCTGTTTTTCAGTACTGCCATGAAAGTAGTAAAAATAGCTTTGAAGAGATCATTAATTTCAATAAAATCAGAACTAAGAAAATATTTATAAAAAATAGAGCTTTAAATATTTTTAAAACTATCCAGCAAAATGGCAAATCTGATTATTTTGAGAATTTGCATAAGGGATTGAATGCCAATATTTATCCAAACTTTTCAAACATTAATGATCATATTTTCAAAAATATTGAAAAAAGAAATATTATTTGCACAGATTTAGCTCTATTCAATTTCAAAAAAATAGGTATAGAAAATTGCAATGCTATATTTTTAATAAGCGATAAAGGTTCAATAATTCAAGAATTTACAGAAGAAATTGAGAAAAAAGGTATCCAAGGATATGTAGTTTATTCTGAAAATCACAATATTGATAAACCTAAAAAAATGAGGAATTTCAATTATGTGCCTATGCCATTTTATGACCACTCAAGGCATATGACACTTTTTGCAAATATTATTGGTGATAATGTGACATTACATTCTTGTATTTACTTTTATAAAAAGGGTTTTTCCAACAATGTTAATGCTATTTACCTTGACCAATCAAGTGGCAATGAAGATAGTCTTGAAAATTTATTTAAGACATTTTTAACATATTGGATGAAAGCAGAATATTATAGTGCTTTTGGGTCACTTCCTTATATAAAAGAAAAAGCTGATATAAAGCAGATTTATGGCATTGAGTTAAGTGAAAAAGAAGAAAGTAATTTATCTAAAATTGAATCCTCAAACAATAGTATCCAAATAGTAATAAATGAATATATCAAAAGTTTGGTAAGAAAAATTTATCAAATATAATTTTTAAAGTTTTAATTTTATATCATTTAGTTCTTCTCAAATCCTTTACTATTTAATCATTTCATAAAATATTCATAATACTGTAACGAGTGGAATTTCTGCTTATTGAAAGCTAATTAATTTAAAACCAATGTGGACACCGAGATTCAAAAATAAAAGGGAAATGGAAGACATTCCTAAAATTGTGATAGAAAATAAATTATTTGAAAAATGAAAGTATTTCATTTTAACTTAAAAAAAGTATCTAAGCCTATACTTCTTAGATACTTTTTAAAAGCTATTTTAAGGAACAATAACTTTAGTCAATCCTTTTTGTGCACAAAGGGTATTAAAGGATTTTACTTCTTTATTAATGAGCCCCTCCATTTCAGCTTTGTAAGTATTCC
>JANNWE010000754.1:0-16055 GCA_031414675.1 Cytophagaceae bacterium | reverse complement strand
AACAATTGATTGAGAATTGAAATGGACTTGCAGCAAAATAAAATAATAGCCGATTTTCCATTATATTTTTTGGGTTAAACAAAATTGAACTTCCTAGAATCATTGAATTGAAATTAAGTTACATTAAATGATATTTATTATTGAACTTAATGCGTTTATGCAAAGTTAGCATCATAAAATAGTAATATTATTCATGAAAAAAATAATCATCGTATTAAGCATAAGCCTTTTTATTACTAGCTGCGGAACTGTTTCTGATGAACCCGTAATAAACAAAGGAAGTGCAATTATAGCAATAGACGAAGCAATTCTACCCATTATTAAAGCCCAAATTACTGCTTATAAGATTCATTATCCAATGACAACTATAAGTCCTCGATTTGTTTCAGAACAAAAAGCAATTGCACTATTGTTGAAAGATTCAGTAGGAATGGCAGCTACAACTAGGGGTTTAAATGCAGATGAACTAAAAGTGATGAATTCAAGAGGAATTAAATACAATCCTGCTCGAATGGCGATTGATGCAGTTGCTTTAATCGTAAATAAAAACAGTAAAGACTCTGTAATTTCACTAGAAAAACTAAAATACTTGCTTACAGATAAAAGCTCAAAAACTAAATTAATCTTTGATAAAAGTAATTCGAGTAATCTAAATGCTGTGATGGACAAATTAGAAATTAAAGAAATAAATATTAATAACATTTACGCTGCAGAAGGCAATTTAAATGTTTTTTAAAAAATTAAAACCGACCCTAGTGCTATAGGATTTATAGGATATAATTGGATAAGTGATACGGACGACGCTGATGATATGAAACTGAAAAATAGTGTAAAACTATTAGGGGTCTCATTAAAAAATTCGAACAACTATTATAAACCAAGTTTAAAGAATATAAAAGCAAGAAATTATCCATTAGAAAGATTCATATTTATTCATACGCTTTCAAAAACATGGGGTGTAGAAAATGGTTTTATTAGATTTAGCTGCTCAAAAGTTGGCCAATTGGTTACTGAAAAAATGGGACTGGTTCCCTTTTATATTATACCAAAAGAATACATTTTAAATACAGAGCCATTAAAAAAAAATAAATAATATTTTAATAAATCACTTTAGTTTTTAACAATTTGTTAGCAATCTATCGTTTTAAAGTATTATCTAAAGGATAAGTACAAAATTTTATTAGAGAAATGATTTTTTCAAATCAATAAAAATATTTAAATTGCAGGTTCAAAAAATACATTATTCAAAACAATTACCTTATTACTTGTAGAAAGAAGATGAAGAAAATTATTAAAACTTATGCCATTGCATCTTTATTTGTTGCTTTGTTGCCTAATTTTCTTAGTGCACAAACTTTAGATGAAGCCATAAAGCACTTAGATGCAGAAAGATTTGTTGCGGCCACTCAAGCTTTCAATAAGCTTGCAGAAACTAGTGCCACACCACAAACTTTGTTCTACAAAGGATATGCTATTTTAAAAAGCCCAGATGGTATAACTCCAGAAAGTTTAAAAAATGCCCAAGAGGCATTTGAAAAAGGAAATGCTTTAGACAAGAAAGGAGATCCTTTAAATCAAATAGGATTAGGCATGTTAAAATTAGCATCTAAGGATTTCGCTGGAGCTAAATTGATTTTTGAAGAAGTAAAAAAAGCTACAAAATCTAAAAATACAGATGTTTTGTATAGAATTGCCGAAGCCTACACTATGTTTCCAAACGCAAATGATCCTGCTGAAGCAATTTTAAATATTGATTTGGCTTTAGAAAAGTCTAAAGTAAAAGACAATCCTGAATATTATTTTGTTAAATCTGATGCCTACATGTTAAAAAATGAAGGTGGTGATGCTATGAATGCTCTTCAAAATGCAGGAAGGATGAACAAAAAACAGGGTAAAACCTATGAAAAAATGTCAAGAGTTTGGCTGCAAGGTAAGAATTATACAGAAGCGAAAGATGCCATAGATAAAGGAATAGCTGCAGACCCTACACATGCGCCCATTCATAGATATGCAAGTTCCTATTATCAAACAAGAAACAACTATAAAGAATCAGCGGCTGCAGCGAGAAAATATCTGGACAATTCTGATGGGGATTGTAAAGCTAAACTACGTTATGCAAAACTTGCCTTCATAGCAAAAGACTTTGAAAATGTAAAAAAGACTATTGAAGAAATAAAAGTATGTAATACAGACCCTTATGTGAATAGAATGATGGGTATTATTAATTTTGAAGAGAAAAATCCTTTAGAGGCGATAGATGCTTTGAAAAAATTTATTGAAAAAGTACCTGCAGACGAAAGCCCAGCTATGGATTATGGATACATTGGTCGTAGTTACATGATTATCCCTGGCGAAGGAGAAACCAAAAGTTTAAATGATTCACTTGGTATCCTAAATATTGAAAAAGCTATCAGCCTAGGGGATACTTCATTTAATTTCTATGATGACTTAGCCGCTACATTTATGAAAAATAAAAATTATTCAAAAGCTGCTACATTTGCTGAAAAAAGTTTGCTTGCAAAAAAGAATCCTAACGGAGCAGATTATGCAAAAGTAGGAAGTTACTTTAGTTACGCTAGAGATTGGGCAAAATCAGACCCTTATCTTGACAAAGCATTAGAGCTATATAAAGATGCTTGGATAGATGGATTTGAATTAAGTGCTTCTGTAAAATCATATAAAAATACAGATTCAACATACAGAGCAAATTATACCTCTGCACCTTTATATGAAAAATATCTTTCTCTATTGGGTGAAACAGGCAAAGCCGACCCAAAAAATAAAATAAAAGTAAGGAGATCATTATTATACTTAGTGGGTAGGGAATATTTGCTAAACAAAAATATCCCTAAAGCAACGGAACTGTTAACTGAATTATTAAAGTATGATCCCGAAAACCAAGATGCATTAAAGCAATTAGAGGTTATCAAAGCAACGGGAACCGCAACTCCACCTTCCCCTGGTAAATAAAAGTTTAATTATTAAAAAATAAAGCCCGACAGAAATCGGGCTTTATTTTTTACAATAGTTTCGTAAATAAAAAAAACTATTTTAAATTTGCCAACCTAAAAAACCTTCAAAACAATATTTATGTATAATCTTGTGATTTTTGGCCCTCCTGGAGCAGGGAAAGGCACCCAGTCTGAAAAAATTATTGAAAAATATCAACTCGCACATATTTCTACAGGAGATATGTTTAGAATGCATATTCAAAATGATACCGAAATTGGAAAAAAGGTAAAGCAACTTTTAGCGGATGGCATTTTGGTGCCTGATTCAGTTACAATAGAAATGCTAGAAGAAGAAGTGGCAAGAAATTCAAACGCAAAAGGCTTTATTTTTGATGGCTTCCCAAGAACAGTCCCTCAAGCCGAAGCTTTAGACAAATTTTTAGAAAATAAGGGATTTAGTATAAATTTAGTTTTACAATTAGATGTAAACCAAGAGGTTATAAAAGAGAGAATTTCTGAGAGACAAAAAATAAGCGGTAGAGCCGATGATGAAGCATCAAAATTAGTAAAAAGAATTGATGAATATTTTTCAAAAACAATCCATGTTTTACCGTATTATGAAGCTCAAGAGAAAGTGATAAAAATAAATGGAATTGGAAAAATTGAAGACATTTCTTCAAAAATTAGTGAAGCCATAGATAGTACACTTTAAAAATAAAATTACTTTTCAAAAGGCTCTTGTGATTAAAAACATAAGAGCCTTTTTTTATATAAAATGGGATTTAAGTATTAATTCGTGTCAAAATTGGTACTTTTGCATTTCAATTAAGATAAAAAGATGTCATCAAATTTTATAGACTACGTAAAAATTAATGTTAAATCAGGAGATGGTGGCAGAGGCTTTACGCATTTCAGAAGGGAAAAATTTGTGGATAAAGGTGGCCCTGACGGTGGAGATGGAGGAAGAGGTGGCCATGTAATAATAAAAGGCAATAAACAACTTTGGACTTTGTTGCATTTAAAATACAAAAAACATTTAAAAGCAGAGGGAGGAGTAACTGGAGGAAAAAGTAAAAGCTCAGGTGCACAAGGGGAAGATATAATTGTTGAAGTTCCATTAGGTACAATCGCAAGGCATTCAGAAACTGGTGAAATCATGGCCGAAATAATAGAAGATGGTCAAGAAGTCATCCTATTACCAGGCGGTTTAGGAGGATTGGGAAATTATCATTTTAAAACTTCTACAAAACAAGCACCCGAGTACTCTCAACCTGGCATTTCAGGTCAAGAAGCATGGGTGATTTTAGAACTTAAACTTTTAGCCGATGTGGGTTTAGTGGGCTTTCCAAATGCTGGAAAATCAACGTTATTGTCCACTATTTCAGCTGCCAAACCAGAAATTGGAGATTATCCATTTACAACCTTGGTACCAAATCTTGGTGTAGTGCCTTATAGAGATTTTCAATCTTTTGTAATGGCAGATATTCCGGGAATTATTGAAGGTGCTGCAGAAGGTAAAGGGCTAGGAACAAGATTTTTACGTCATATAGAAAGAAACGTAAACTTACTTTTTCTAGTAGATGCAAATTCTGAAAAACCAATGAATGTTTATAAAACTTTAATAAATGAATTAAAAAAATATAATCCTGAGCTATTAGATAAGAATAGAATTTTAGCCTTTTCAAAATCAGAATTGATTGATGAAAAAGAAAAAAAGAAACTAGCGAAGAAAATACCTCCTGGCTTGCCTTTTGTATTTTTTTCCTCAATGACCCAAGAAGGAATATCAGAATTAAAGGATATTATTTGGAAAAATCTCAATTCAAAAGATTCGGAAATTGATTTGAAAGATATTTGAAAATTCGATTTAAAATTTGTTAGAATATTTGGAAGATTAAAATTTAAATTAGTTTGGTTTTCAAAATAGAATGTAATTTATAGTCGAGAGTCTTGAATTTTTTATCGAAAACTGATCTCTATTAATTAAGTAAGATAAACTACACAATTATTTTGATTCTACTAAACTAGATACTAATTTTGTAAAATTAATTTTGATTTATGACACAAAATCTTCCGCAAGATTATTTGCCTTTATTAATCCAGCTTGCTGCAGCTTTAGGTTTCGTGGTTTTCTCGATTGTAGCTAGTAGATTTCTTGGCCCACGACTCAGAAGTAAAAGAAAAGAAGACCCCTTTGAATGCGGAATTGAAAGCCAAGGCGATGCGAGGTCTCCTTTATCAGTCAGATATTTTTTAGTCGCCATTATCTTTGTATTATTTGATGTTGAAATAATATTTATGTATCCTTGGGCTGTAAATTTTAAAGGTCTTGGTTGGACAGGATTTTATGAAATGTTACTTTTTGTAACATTTTTAATGGCGGGTTTTTACTATATTTTAAAAAAGGGAGTTCTAAATTGGGATGAAGATTAAAACCATTTTTGGTATTTAAAAGTTTTAATTAAAAAACAAAAATCATGAGTGAGGTAAAAATAGTGGAAGCTCCAGAAGGATTTGAAGGATCAGGTTTTTTTGCCACTTCTTTTGATAAAGTAATTGGATTAGCAAGGAGTCATTCCTTATGGCCTTTGCCATTTGCAACTTCTTGTTGCGGCATAGAATTTATGGCTTCAATGGCATCTCATTATGATATTTCAAGGTTTGGTTCAGAGAGACCAAGTTTTTCGCCTAGACAAGCAGACTTGCTAATGGTGATGGGTACAATTGCAAAAAAAATGGGCCCAATTGTAAAGCAAGTTTATCTTCAAATGGCCGAACCTCGTTGGGTAATAGCTGTTGGAGCTTGTGCATCTTCTGGTGGTATTTTTGATACCTATTCAGTTCTACAAGGAATCGATAGAATAATACCTGTAGATGTCTATGTACCTGGCTGTCCTCCTAGACCGGAGCAAATTTTAGATGGTTTAATGCAAATTAGAGATATTGCCAAAGATGAACCTCTGAGAAGAAGAAACTCTGCAGAATATAGAGCTTTGTTAGATTCCTACAATATATTAGAAAAGCCAAATACTATTTTAGAAAAATCAAATGGTTAATAATCAATCTATAGTAGAAGATGTTGTGGCTAATTTTGGCCAAAAAATATTTGAATTAGAAGAGCCCTATGGACTTCTTACTTTCACAACCAATGCCTCTGATTTAATTGATGTAACCAAATACTTGCGAGATCATCCTGAATTCAGATTTGCATTTTTAACCGATATTACGGGCATACATTTACCTGATAATATGGGAAAAGAGTTTTGCTCAGTTTACCATTTACACAGCTGGGAAAACAATGTAAGAATTAGAATAAAAGTTTTTGTTCCTACTGAAAATCCATCAGTTCCTACACTCACACCCTTCTTTGCATGTGCTAATTGGATGGAAAGAGAAACTTTTGATTTTTACGGAATTCTATACATAGGTCATCCAAATTTGCAACGGATTTTAAATATAGATGAAATGGATTATTTTCCTATGAGAAAAGAATATCCCTTAGAAGATGCAACAAGAGAAGATAAAATAGACGCATTATTTGGAAGATAATATTGAAAAGTATGGAAGAAAATACAATTATAATTCCGAGAGACACCAATGATGCTTTAGCTCTCAATCTTCCTTTGGTGGAAGAAAAAAATTATTCAATTTTAAATTTAGGCCCAACCCATCCAGCAACCCACGGAATTTTTCAAAATATTCTAACAATGGATGGTGAAAAAATAGTTTCATCAGAACAAACTGTTGGCTATATACATAGAGCATTTGAAAAAATTGCAGAAAGAAGGCCGTTTTACCAAATTACAACTTTAACAGATAGGCTAAACTACTGCTCTTCTCCAATAAACAATTTCGGGTGGCACTTGACTGTTGAAAAGCTTTTAGGAATCAAGGTTCCTAAAAGGGCGGAGTATATTCGAGTAATTATGATGGAATTGGCAAGAATTAGCGACCATCTTATTTGTAATTCGATTTTAGGGGTTGATACTGGAGCTTATTCAGGCTTTTTATATGTTTTTCAAGAAAGAGAAAAAATATATGAAATCTATGAAGAAATGTGTGGGGCCAGATTAACAACAAATATGGGACGAATTGGAGGAATGGAAAGAGACCTCTCTCCTACTGCTCTTGCAAAAATTAAAGACCTGGTTTATAATTCTTTCCCTAAGGTATGGGCCGAATTTGAAGCTTTGTTTAATAGAAACCGAATTTTTAGAGATAGAACAATTAATGTAGGAAAAATAACTGGAAAAAGAGCCATTGAATATGGCTTTACTGGTCCAAATTTAAGAGCAGCTGGGATAGATTACGACGTAAGAATAATGGAGCCCTATTCCTCTTACCAAGATTTTGATTTTGAAATCCCAGTTGGACATAATGGTGATACTTTTGACCGTTTTATGGTTAGAAATGCTGAAATTTGGGAAAGTCTGAAAATAATTCGACAAGCAATTGAAAACCTCCCTGAAGGTCCATATTATGCTAATGAAGATCATTATTATTTACCCCCTAAAAAAGAGGTATATAGTAATATGGAGGCCTTGATTTATCACTTTAAGATTGTAATGGGTGAAATTGATGCTCCAGTGGGTGAAGTTTACCAGGCTGTAGAAGGGGGAAATGGAGAATTAGGATTTTATCTCGTAAGTGATGGAGGAAGAGCACCATTTAGATTGCACTTTAGAAGGCCTAGTTTTATTTATTACCAAGCTTTCCCAGAAATGTGCGAAGGACTAACCGTTTCTGATGCAGTAGCAATTTTGAGTAGTTTAAATGTAATAGCTGGTGAGCTTGATGCATAAATTATAGAATTTAAGATACCAATTATGGAGAAAAAAATAGTTTTTAGTGAAGATAGATTAATAAAAACAAAAGAAATAATTGAGCGATATCCTGCAGGAAAACAAAAGTCTGCTTTACTTCCCCTACTTCACTTAGCCCAAGAACAATTTGGTTGGGTAAGTGCTCCCGTGATGGATTACATTGCAGAAATTCTTAACATTGAACCTGTAGAAGTATATGAAGTGACTACCTTTTACTCTATGTTTCATTTAGAGCCAGTAGGAAAGCATGTTATTGAATATTGTAGGACGGGTCCTTGCTGTACCATGGGTGGAGAAGAAGTATATGAGCATCTAAAAACCAAGTTAGGCATTAAAGCAAATGAAACTACCACTGATGGTGTTTTTACAATAAAAGAAGTAGAATGTTTAGCTGCTTGCGGCTGGGGGCCATGTTTCCAGATTAAAGAGCAGTTTTATATGCACTTAAATAATGAGAAAGTTGATGAAATAATCGAAGAACTCAGAAAATAACAATGGCAAGTAAAGTAAAAATATTAACTGAACATATCAACGTCCCTGGCATTGAAAACTTTGATGTCTATAGAAAACATGGGGGATATAACGCCGTAGAAAAGGCTCTTAAGAAAATGAGCCCCGAGGAAGTTGTAGAAGAAGTAAAAAAAGCTGGAGTTAGAGGCAGAGGCGGGGCTGGCTTTCCAATGGGTATGAAATGGAGCTTTTTAGCTAAACCAGAGGGCGTTCCTAGATATTTAGTCTGTAATGCCGATGAATCTGAGCCTGGCACTTTTAAAGACCATTATTTAATGAAGTATCTTCCTCATTTATTAATAGAAGGAATGATAGTCTCAAGTTTTGCTTTAGGAGCAAACAAAAGTTTTATTTATGTACGTGGTGAATTAATGTATGTGATTAAAATTTTAGAAAAAGCTATTGAAGAAGCCAAAAATGCAGGCTTTCTTGGCAAAAACATTTTAGGCACCGGTTATGATTTAGAATTAATAGTTCAACCAGGAGGAGGGGCTTACATTTGTGGAGAGGAAACTGCACTTTTAGAATCTTTAGAAGGAAAAAGAGGAAACCCTAGGAATAAACCACCATTCCCTGCGGTAAAAGGACTTTACCAATGTCCAACAGTTGTGAATAATGTAGAATCTATTGCAACAGCTACATGGATCATAAATAATGGAGGAGACGAATATGCAAAAATTGGTATTGGTAGAAGTACTGGAACAAAATTAATATCAGCTTCTGGACATATTAAAAAACCAGGAGTTTATGAAATAGAATTAGGACTCCCAGTGGAAGAATTTATTTATTCAGACGAATATTTAGGTGGAGTAAGGAACGGTCACTATTTAAAAGCTGTAGTGGCTGGAGGCTCATCCGTACCTATTTTACCCACTCATTTACTCTTAAAAACTGCTAGTGGAGAAGGTAGATTAATGTCTTATGAATCGCTTTCAGATGGAGGTTTTGCTACTGGAACCATGCTTGGCTCTGGGGGGTTTATTGCGATGGATGAAACTACCTGTATTGTTAGAAATACTTGGAATTTCTCAAGATTTTATCACCATGAATCCTGCGGACAGTGTTCTCCATGTAGAGAAGGGACTGGGTGGATGGAAAAAGTTTTGCACAGAATTGAGCATGGTCACGGTAACGCAAGAGATATTGACTTGTTAGTGGATGTGGCCAAAAAAATAGAAGGAAATACCATTTGTCCATTAGGTGATGCAGCAGCTTGGCCCGTGGCAAGTGCTATTAAGCATTTTAGAGATGAGTTTGAATGGCATATAAAAAATCCAAGTGCTGCAACTAAACCAGGAGCAGTCTTTTTAAAAGAAGAAGTTTTTGCTTAATAAAAGAATATAGATGGAAAACGAAACTCCTCAATTAATAAAAGTAACTATAGATGGGCAGGAAGTTTTTGTGCCTATGGGAACCTCTATCATAGAGGCAGCAAGACAAATTGGACCAGATGTGGCTCCTCCAGCCATGTGTTATTATAAGCCTTTGAAAGGGTCGGGTGGGAAATGTAGGGCATGTTTAGTAAAAGTAACTGCTGGTTCTGAAAAAGACCCCAGGCCAATGCCAAAACTTGTAGCATCATGTATAACCCTTGCACAAGACGGAATGAAAGTTGAAAACTTTACAAGTCCAGAAGTAATTGAAGCCAGAAAAGGGGTAGTTGAATTTTTGTTAATTAATCACCCTCTAGACTGCCCAGTTTGTGATCAAGCGGGAGAGTGTCACCTACAAGATTTTGCTTTCGAAAATGGTACAGGAGCTACCCGTTTTGAAGAAGAAAGAAGGACCTTCGAACCAGAAAACATCGGTGATAATATACAATTACACATGAATAGATGTGTACTTTGCTATAGATGTGTGTATACAGCAGATCAATTAACCAATGGGCGTGTACATGGCGTGATGAATAGAGGTGATCATTCTGAAATTAGCACTTATATTACAAAGGCTATAGACAATGATTTTTCAGGCAATATAATAGATGTTTGTCCTGTAGGTGCTTTAACTGACAAAACCTATCGTTTCAAAAATAGAGTATGGTTTTCTAAACCCGTGGATGCCCATAGAGACTGTGACAAATGTTGTGGAAAAGTAAATCTATGGTACAGAGGCACTGAAGTAATTCGAGTAACGGCAAGAAAAAATCAATGGGGTGAAGTAGATGATTTTATATGCAATACGTGTAGATTTGAAAAAAAGCATACGGAAGATTGGATAATAGAAGGGCCAACAAAAATTAAAAGGAATTCTGTGATTTCTCAAAGTAAATATGCTGCTAACTTAATTGAAAAGCCAGCTTTTGCATTGAAATATGCCGCTGAAAATTTTAAAGATATTGAAGATGATAGGCCTTTTGATCAAAATTTAGAGGAAATCAAAAAATCTGAAGATTACCAAGCTTTAATGAAACAAAACCAAAAGTTTCTAACGAAATAATATTATATAAAAATGGATACCGTACTACTAGTTAAAGGAATAATAGTTATCGCAGTTTTTGCTATAAGTATGTTAATGGCATTGTATGAAACTTATTTTGAAAGAGTAATAGCCGCTTTTATTCAAGACCGGGTTGGGCCAGACAGAGCGGGACCGTTTGGATTACTTCAACCATTAGCGGATGGAGGAAAATTATTTTTTAAAGAAGATTTTATTCCTACCATGGCCGACAAATGGTTGTTTATTCTAGGGCCAGCTCTAGCCATGTTAACTGCTCTTATGACTAGTGCAGTAATTCCTTTTGGGGACACCATTATGGTGGGTACTCATAAAATAGATTTGCAAGCGATGGATGTCAACATCGGTATATTATGGGTTTTTGGCATCGTATCTTTAGGGGTATATGGTATTTTGATAGGAGGATGGGCTTCTAATAATAAATATTCACTTTACGGAGCTATTCGAGCGGCATCGCAAAATATATCCTACGAACTAGCCATGGGTTTAACATTGTTAGCTATAATATTAATGGCTGGTTCTCTTTCTGTTAAATCTATTGTTGTATCTCAACATGGGATAAATTGGAACATTTTTTATCAACCTTTGGGATTCTTATTGTTTTTCACTTGTTCGTTAGCGGAATGCAACAGGACACCGTTTGACCTGCCTGAATCCGAAAACGAACTAGTTGCAGGATACCACACTGAATACGGATCTATGAAAATGGGTTTGTACCTTTTCTCAGAATATGTTAATATGTTTGTTTCCTCTGCAGTGCTAGCTAGTTTATATTTTGGAGGTTTTAATTACCCTGGGATGGACTTCATTTATAGTTTTTTAACAAAAACGTTTAGCCCTAATGTTGGACATAATTTAGCAACTGCAATTGGCACTATGGTATTGTTTTTGAAGATATTTGCATTTATTTTTACTTTCATTTGGATTCGTTGGACAGTGCCTAGATTTAGATATGACCAATTGATGGATATGGCTTGGAAATGGATGATGCCCATGGCAATTATTAATTTAATTATCACTGCAGTTGCTGAACTTTCTGGTTATAGACTTTTAGCAAATTGGATTGGAGTTGCTCTTTTTGCACTAATATACTTTACTGTTTGGCCTTTATTTTCCAAAAAGAAAAGTTATGAAGCTATTTAAATTTAGAAAAAAATGCAGTTAACAGATAGATCAAAGAAAACAGATAAGTCAGCATTAAGTATTTTTGAAAATACCTATTTGCCAGGAATAGCCAAAGGAATGGGTATTACTCTTAAACATTTTTTTTCAAAAAAAGTAACTATTCGATATCCCGAAGAAAAGAGATATCTTGGTCCTGTCTTTAGAGGTCATCATATTTTAAAAAGAGATGAACAAGGAAGAGAAAGATGTACGGCATGTGGTCTTTGTGCTGTAGCGTGTCCTGCAGAAGCGATTTCAATGGTTGCTGCAGAAAGAGTAAAAGGAGAAGAAAATCTTTACAGAGAAGAAAAATATGCTGCTAGTTATGAGGTAAATATGCTTCGTTGTATATTTTGTGGATTATGCGAAGAAGCTTGCCCAAAAGAGGCTGTATATTTAAGACATGATAAATTTGTACCTGTTTTTACGAATAGAGATCAAGTAATTTACGGAAAAGACCAACTTGTAGAAGATATGGGTGAAAGATATGAAAGAGATGCTTGGACAAAAGAAGACATGGCAAAACTTTGGGAGAAACAAAAATAAAATTAAAATGCAGTATTTAGAATTACTCAAAAATCTTACCGCCACCCAGTGGACCTTTTATTTTTTATCAATACTTACTCTTTTTGGAGCTTTGGGAACAATCATGTCAAAAAATGCCATCCATAGTGTAATATATTTGATACTAACTTTTTTTTCTCTTTCAGCTCATTATATAATGCTGAATGCCCAATTTTTAGCAGCTGTAAATATTATTGTATACGCTGGAGCTATTATGGTTTTGTTTCTTTTTGTGGTAATGTTTTTAAATATTAAAGAAGAAACACAAGAATTAAGTAAAAACTCTTTGATTATTTCCGCAACGATTGCTGGGGGTTTATTAGGTTATATCTTGGTTAGTGCCATTAAAAAAGCTGAATCGGTTAGAGTAGATTATAATAATTTTGATGCCTCCACAGGATTGATTGAAACATTAGGTAAAGTTTTGTATAAAAACTATATGTTACCTTTTGAGTTGGTTTCAGTTTTGTTTTTGATTGCTATGGCTGGTGCAGTGATGTTGGGGAAAAGAGAAAAAGGAGAGCGTCACTTTTAAGATCATTATAAAATTTATATTTTTTTTAAAGAGGCTTTTTTGGCCTCTTTTTTTATATTTTTGCTTTCAATTAAATTTAAACTATCGTGAGTTTGATTCTTCCTGTAAATGGAAAAACGTTAGAACATGGTGAAAACTGTTGGTTTGCCCCAAACGCAACAATAGTAGGAGATGTAAAAATGGGCGACGAATGTACTGTTTGGTTTAATGCTGTAGTAAGAGGAGATGTTAACGCTATAGAAATGGGAAATAGAGTCAATATACAAGATGGTGCTGTAATTCATTGTACCTATCAGAAAACAAAAACAATTATAGGGAATAATGTAAGTATTGGACACAACGCTATTCTACACGGCTGCATTATAGAAGATGAAGTGTTAATAGGAATGGGTGCCATAGTAATGGATGGTGCAATAATTAGGAAAAATGCTATAATTGGAGCTGGAGCAGTAGTCACCCAAAACACCATAGTGCCATCTGGTACTGTTTGGGCTGGAAATCCTGCTAAATATATTAAAGATGTTAGTAAAGAATTAGGAGAAGTGTTTTTACGAACAGCAAATAATTATATTTTATATTCCGGGTGGTTTAAAGAGAAGAAAGAACTTGGCTAATTTCCTCCTTTAAAAATATTATCTCTTGTTCCTTTTTCAGTTGGAATATAGGAACCTTTTTTCCAAGATTTATCCGTTAAAGCTCCGCTTTTTACAGATCTAATAAAATTGGTCCAAGCTGCTATATTGGTAAGTGGGTTCATTGTAACTTGCCTTTGGGCTTGAAGATGCATAAGCTGTTGATCCATAGCATAACGATAGTTTCCTCCGGCACCCATTGCTTGATTTGCTGCTAATCTTTTAATATTTTCAGAGCTAAAGTTCTTTTCAATAATATCTCTTTCATTAGCATTTGGAAGTTCCATTTCTAAAAAAGCCGTTCTAAATTCATCTTCCGTTCGGAAAGGATACACTTTTACTTCTTTTAACATTTTAGCATCTATACTAAGCTCAACTACTGCGGAATAATTTAAACCTACATTTTTAGGTATAATATGAAAGTGTCTTTTAAATCCTAAGTAAGAAAACAAAATTGAATCGCCAGGAAATACTTCTAAAATAAAATAGCCTTTTGGGTTAGTAAAAACTCCTCTACCAGCACGTTCATTTATAACATATGCTCCTGCCAAAGCCTCGTCATTACTTCCATCAATCACAAAACCTGAAAATGTTACATACTTTTTTTCCCCTTGAGCTATTGCTTTGGAAGTAAAAAATAAAGTTGCTAAAATAACAAGAATTAAAGTATAAATAGATTTCAAAATATTTTTGAATATAATTTTAAATATGTAACAATAAATGGCATTGAAAGCAATAGTCCATCAAATCTATCTAAGAAGCCACCATGCCCAGGAATTAAACTTCCTGAATCTTTGATAAAAATACTTCTTTTAAAAAGCGATTCCACAAGGTCACCTAGTGTGCCAGTAACAACAATAATAATTGAAATTGTAAGCCACTGAACTATGCTTAAAGTACCAGAAAATTCATAAAAAATTAACGCAGCTATTACTGCGAATATTGCCCCTCCAAAAAAGCCTTCCCAAGTTTTTTTAGGGGATATTCTTTCGAATAATTTTCTTTTCCCTAAAAAACTACCCGAAAAATAGGCACCTGAGTCATTAACCCAAAGAACAATCAAAATTCCAATAGCTATAAGTGGCTGAAAACCACCACTATCTAATACCATTTCTATTAATAATGCAAATGGAAGAGCTACATAAATTATTCCCAAAAAAGTATATCCTAGATTCTCAAAAGGTTTGGTGTCTTTCTTTTTATATAATTTGATAAAAAATGTTAAAGTAAGTAATGGAACCATTAAATAATAGAATTCAAAACTTATTTTATAAGATTCAACGAAAAATGTCAATGTGGTAATCATAGCACCTAAAAATGTACCATATATTTTTAAAGGAAAATTTCCATTTAATCCTAAAAGTTTATAGAATTCATATTGTGTTAAAATAGCTATAAACAAAAATATTATCCAAAAAGTAAATGGATTAAATAGGGTACATCCTATAATCAGGGGAGCACCTATTAATGCCGCAATGATTCTTTGTGTTAGGTTAGATTGATTATCAAGGTTCTTAATCATTCAACAAATATTGATTTACGAGAACTTTTGCTCTAACTTTATCATCCGACATTACCCTAAGTTCAGAAAATCCCAATATGGGATAGTTGTGATCTACTTTATTTAAAACCACAGCTTCAATATCATTATTTATTAACTCATTTTTAATAAGTTCCACTTTATATTGATCTTTATCTTTATAAACACATATCCATTCGCTCATATCAATTTTTCCATTTTAAGGTTTCAATCAAATGTCTTGTTTCTAATTTCATAAATTCTACAATTGGTGATAATGAATCATTTAAAGTAGCATTATTCAAATAAACAGCACCTCTTAAATAATGTTTAGAAGTGTCTGTTGCATAAAACTGATAATGACTAGGAACTTCTCCTTCTAATTCAATCACAACAACTTTCTTCCCATTTTTTAACTGGAGTTGATACTCAGTTTGAGCAGTGGCCTTTACTTGGTGTTTAGCCGCAAGTTTATACGCATCTGCCACATGTTTATCTAATTTTCTCATATCACCATTCAATGGCTTATAGGTAAACTGAATTTTAGCGTTTAAAGTTGGATAATTCACAATTATCCAATAAGGCTCTGAATCTGGGCTCTTATCTGCCAGTACTTCAGCAAATTTAGAATATTCAAAGGCATAAGGAAAAGAACCAATTAAAGGTCGAAAAACATGTTTAGGTAAGTCGATTCTAGGATAACCTTTTGGTTTAGGTACAAACCCTTGGTTTATATTTGAACAACCAGAAAGGAAAATTAGAATTAGACTTATTTTTAGAAACTTCATAGAATTCTTCAGTGACAAATACAAATATATATTATTTTATTCTATGTTTAAAATCATTAAGTTTAATTAGGAGATTATCCACATTTCAAGGCTAATTTTGTTCTTTAATTTTTCA
>JANNWE010000753.1:0-5739 GCA_031414675.1 Cytophagaceae bacterium | reverse complement strand
ATAAGAAGAAAAATTTGAAAATTGAAATAATATGACTTTTAATGTAATATAAATTTGTGATTTAGTATTTTTGTTTTTTTAAACTATCTAAATTTTTTAAATAAAATGATTAAACAACTACGAATAACAATTACGAGTATTTTCCTGCTTTTTTCTTTTATTGTAAATGCTCAAACTACTGAACTTACTGGTAAAATAACCGCAAGTGAAGATGGAAGCCCACTTCCTGGAGTCTCAGTTATTATAAAAGGAACCAAACAAGGAACAAGTACCGATGTAAATGGTATGTACAAACTGAGTGTACCCAAGAAAGCTATTTTGCAGATAAGTTTTGTGGGTTTTGAGACCGTTGAGCAGGCAGTCGGCAACAAAACAGTTTTAGATTTTTCTCTTAAAGCAGATGTAAAAGGATTAGATGAAGTTGTAGTTACTGGATACGGTTCTCAAATAAAAAGAGATCTAACCGGAAATATTGCTAAAATTAAAGGAAGCGAAATTCAAGACATGCCGGTTACCACATTTGAGCAAGCCATTCAAGGTAAAGCTGCTGGCGTTCAGATAAATCAAGGAAATGGAAAATTAGCTCAAGGTATTCAAGTAAGAGTGCGTGGACAATCTTCAGTTTCAGCTTCTAATGAGCCATTGTATATTATTGATGGAATTCCCCTAACAATAGGCGACCTAGGGAATAACGGAGGAGAAACCAATCCATTGGTGGATATTAACCCACAGGATATAGAATCAATTGAAATTTTAAAAGATGCATCAGCGGGTGCTATTTATGGAGCAAGAGCTGCAAACGGCGTAGTTTTAATTACCACTAAAAAAGGTAAAGCAGGGAAATCGAAAATTTCATTCGGGATGCAATTTGGCAATAGTAAGCCAACCAACGTACTTAAGTTTTTAAATACTAAACAATATATTGATTTTTACAAAATAGCCGCTTCAAATTCTGATAAGTTGGATGGGTATGATCCGAAAGATCCAGATTCCAATACTTCTTATATGAATAGTTTCTTTGATACGCAAAGTTTGGGTACACTAGGAACTGCCAATGAAGCAGATACCGATTGGGCAAGTCTTGCTTTTCAAGAAGCTCCTTCTGCACAATATGACTTAAATTTAAGCGGAGGGTCTGACAAAACAACATTTTATATTTCAGGACAGATACTTGACCAAGACGGAATAATTTTGGCAAATGCGTTCAATAGAAAAACAGGTAGGATAAATTTAATACATAGTGTAACCAATAAATTAAGTATTGGCTTAAATATGAGCATTGCTAGATCTTTAAATGAACGTGTTTCAGGAGACAGGCAATTTGATAATCCGATGCAAATGGTTGCATTACCACCAATGACCCCATTATTAGACCCTGAAACTGGGTTATTGGTAGGAACTCCTCCTGGTGATATTTCAATTCCTGTTTATTATAATGCCTTAATTAATGTTGGTAATGCGTCATATAATACTACGGTTCATAGAAATGTAAGTAATATATTTGCTGAATATGCTATTTTTAAAAGCCTTCGTTTTAGATCTGAATTTGGGTTAGATTTATTAAACCAGCAAGAAGAGCAATATTATAACAGTAATACGCAACGTAATTTTAGTGCCCCACTTGGCATTGGCCTAAATCGTTTTGTAAGAGTTGAGAACTACAATACCAATAATTATTTTGTGTATGATAATACTATTAAAAAACACGGAGTGAATGCAACCGCTGGTTTATCTTATCAAAACTCTCAAACCAAAACCAATTATATTGAAGGAAGAGATTTTCCTTCCGATGCCTACAAAATGATAGTGAGTGCTGCTCGTAAAACGGATGGTAGTTCTACCCAATCGGATTTTCGTTTTGCATCTTATTTTGCCAGAGTAAATTATAAATATAGCGATAAATATTTAGCCGGATTTAGTGCTAGAATTGATGGTTCATCTCGTTTTGGCTCAGATAACAGATATGGATTCTTTCCAGCAATTTCTGGAGCTTGGGTGATTTCAGAAGAAAGCTTGTTGAAAGACGTAAAATTGGTGAGTTTTTTAAAATTAAGAGCGAGTTGGGGCAAAACTGGAAATGCTGAAATCGGCAATTTTCCTCAATTAGGACTTTTTTCAGGAGATGCAGGATATGCAGCTTTGCCAGGGCAAAGGCCTTCTCAGTTAGCTAATCCTACTTTAGGATGGGAAACCACCAACCAATTTGATATTGGAATAGATTATGGAATTTTGAATAATAGAATAAATGGTGAAATAGATTATTATTCTAAAAAGACCACAGGCTTATTATTAAATGTAAATGTTCCGGGGACGACAGGTTTTTCTACTATTACCAAAAATGTAGGAGCTTTGACTAATAAAGGATTTGAATTTGTTTTGAATACAAATAATCTAATAGGAAGTTTCAAATGGAATACCAGTTTGAATGCCGCCGCCAACAGAAATAAAATAACTGATCTTCAAGGTCAAATAATAGAGGGCGGTTTAAACAATATGAGCCGGGCGGTAGAAGGCGAGCCCCTTGGTACCTTTTTTACAGTAGAATATGCTGGAGTAGACCCAGCTAATGGCGATGCGTTGTTTTATAAAAACAGCAAGAATGCAGATGGAAGCATTGATCGTTCCACTACAAAAACCTATAGTCAAGCACAAAGAACTGTTATTGGTAGCCCACTACCTAAATGGATTGCTGGAGTAACCAATAATTTCAGTTATAAAGGCTTGGAATTAAGCATATTCCTTAACGGTGTTTTTGGAAATAAATTAAATTTCTATGGTGCTGGACGTTTTTCATCTGCTAATGGGCGTTTCGAAGACAACCAAACGGTAAATCAGTTAAATGCCTGGACATCTACCAATACGGAAACAAATGTGCCTCAAGCAAGATTGTTTTATAATAATGGTGCTCAGGCTTCTAGCCGTTTTATTGAAGATGGTTCTTTTGTTCGTTTGCGAAACGTTACGCTTGCCTATAATTTACCAAAAACATTGGTGAAAAAGGCTCAACTTAGTAATGTTAGATTATTTTTATCGGGGCAAAATTTGTTGACTTTTACAAAGTATTCTGGATGGGATCCTGAAGTAAATGCCGATGATATTGTAAGCAATATTGCTTTGGGTTATGACTTTTACACTACACCGCAAGCAAAAACTATTATGGGCGGTTTAAATATTAGTTTCTAAAAGTAAAATGAAAAATTATTTAATTAAGAATTTAAAAACAATGAATATAAATATAAAAAATTTGGTAGTAATTGGAACTTGTCTAGTTCTAACTACAGGCTGTGATAGTCAACTAAATGTAAGCCCTACTCAGGCAATTGATTCGAAATTAGCATTGACCACAGCACAAGATGTAGAAGTTACATTAATTGGGGCTTATGATGGTTTAGGTAGCGATAATCTATACGGTGGTGCCATTCAGTTTTCTGGAGATTTGTTAGGAGACGATGCAGAAGTACGGTTTGGAGGTACATTTACGACTTTAGATGAACTTTGGAGAAAAACAATGACCACTACAAATGGTCAAACGCAGGATACTTGGTTAAGGGCATATATTACAATCAATAGGGCCAATAATGTATTGGCAAATCTGGATAAATTGGGAGCGGCTAAGAAAAAACAAGTGGAAGGCGAAGCTAGATTCTTACGAGGTTTAGTTTATTTTGATTTAGTGAGGTTATGGGCAAAATCATGGGGTGATGGTGATAATAATGCCAACTTAGGTGTTCCAATTGTAACTACTCCTACAGCAATAGTTGGCCCTGAAGATGATAGAGCAAGGGCAACGGTGGCCGCTGTTTATTCTCAGGTAATTGATGATCTTTCTAAAGCGGAAACGCTTTTAGCTGATATAACAAATGCAGGATTTGCTTCTAAAAATGCAGCTCAAGCAATATTAGCTAGAGTATATTTACAACAAGGAAATTATGCAGCGGCAAGAGATGCAGCAAGCAAAGTAATTTCATCGAAATTGTTTGCTCTTACGCCTACTTTTCCTGAAGCCTTTAATGATGGAACGAATGAAGATGAAATTATTTTTAAAGTTATTATTACAGACCAAGATGGAACCAACGATTTGAATACTTTTTATGCTCCTTCTACATTCCAAGGTCGAGGTGATATTAGAATTCAAAATAAACATTTAGCATTATATGGTGCTGGAGATCAAAGAGGTCTATTTTTTGTTCGAGCCTCTAATAATAATTTTTCAGCTAAATTTTTAGATCAATACGGCGATGTCCCAGTGACCCGTTTAGCCGAAATGTATTTAATCAGAGCGGAGGCTAATCAAAGATTAAATTCAAATATAGGGGCTACTCCTTTAAGCGATATTAACTTATTGAGGGCCAGAGCAAATGCACCTGCTTTAACTGTAGTAGATTTAAATGCTATTCTAGCAGAGCGTAAACTTGAATTATCTTTTGAAGGGCACCAAATTCATGATGCCAAACGTCTTAAGAGAAATGTTGGAGCTTTAGCATTTTCTAGCGATAAATTAGTGATTCCAATTCCTCAAAGAGAAATTGATACCAATAAATCCTTAAAGCAAAATCCAGGATACTGATTTTTGAAAAATGTGTTGATTTTTAATGGTAAAAAAAAACTACGGAATTTGCTTTCGTAGTTTTTTTTTGAAATGATAAATTGAATATACTTTTAGACGGTAAATTCAGTTGAGTGCCTTCTCTTTTAAATTATTTGAGGTTTTATTTCAATTTTTACATGGAGCTTAAACCCAAAAAATTCATTATAAAATCGGAAACAATAAAAGTCGAAAGCGACCCCGTTACTTCATTTGAAGGCCGTCCCACCTATTTCCGATTATCTGCAAACCTATCTCGAAAGGTATTTCGATGCTCGTCTTAACCATTTTGCAAATTTGTGCGACGTACCGTTCATTTCGCCAGAATGTCTTTTGAGTTTTTTGGATTAAATTGAATCAAAATGAAACCTCAAGTTTTTATATTCAATTATTGCCTCCATTTGTTTTAAACATGCTTTAAACCAACCCTTCTTTTGTTGATTTGAATATTCTAATTCATCTTTTAAATTCGTTATATTCTCTTTAATTATTAATTTATGCTTGGTAAATAGCGCATTACTAAAAGAATAGTTTCTATCGAAAAAATCCTCGAATAAACCCATACTATTTCTTTTTATATAGTCAATTTCTTGATTTAGCTCTTTTAATTGGGTTTGAAGTATTTTGTTGTATCGCAATAGCATATCGTCTGCCAATGTGTTTGCTTCTAGTTCGTTTTCTTCTAAATAAGTGATTTGTAGCTTTAAAAGAGCCATAAAATCATTTTCTTTATAGGCTTTAGTGACTAATTTTGTTATTTCAGTAAATTCATTTTGTTTATTAGGATCTAGTTGTCTGTCAGGATGATATTTTTTTATCAATCGAAAATAAATTGCTTTGGCATCTAGTGCAAGGATCGCTTCTTCCTCTTCTTCCTCTTTTTGCTTTTTAGTATGTTTTTTAGATTTCTTTTTAGGCTCTTGGTAGTCAAAATGTGATTGAAATTTTTCTTTATTTTCTTCCATATAGCGTTCAATTCCTTTTTTTATGATTTCATCTGGATCCACATCAATTCCAAATTTACTTTTTACTAATTCAGAAACAAAGTCTTGTTTAGTTCTTTCTTCTTCAAATCCCTTCCCATTATATTTTAAATAAAGTGCTTTTAAAATATCATTGTCTTTTTCTGAATTATTTAATAATTCTTCCAATTC
>JANNWE010000752.1:0-11314 GCA_031414675.1 Cytophagaceae bacterium | reverse complement strand
AGTATGTACGCTCAATCGGCAGCATTGGCTCTAAAAAAACATGCACCACACCTTACAGCAGAAGAAATGGTTAGAGAAGGACTTCATATTGCCGCCGATATTTGTATCTATACCAACCACAATTTGATAATTGAGACCTTATAATCGTTAAATTTATTTTAAAAGAAGCTTTTTACAAATGCCACTTATTAATCAAAATATTAAAGTTCTGAGAAAAAGGATGGGATTTACGCAGGAAAAATTTGCGGAGGTTTTAGGCTTAAAACGATCCTTAATAGGTGCTTACGAAGAGAATAGGGCTATTCCTCCAGCAGAAAATCTAAATAAATTAGCTGAACTTTTTGGAGTTAGTTTAGACCAATTATTAAATTATTCATTTGAAAGAGATTCCATTGGAAGACTTAACGAATTGTTTCCTAATGATCTAAAACCTTTACAAACTGATAAAACACTTGGAAATGATTTAAAAAGTTTTGAGAATTCTAGTTTTTTAGGTGATAAGGCTAATTCTACATTTAATAAAATTGATTTGTTTTCAACTTTAACAGAGAATCAACAGGCCAGTAATTCTATTGAAAATTCTAAAATTCGGTACATTAATCGACAATTATTTGGTTTATATTTAAAAAATAATTTGAATCAAGATTTTTTCATCGATTTACCATGTCTTTCTTTGCCATTCTTACCAAAAGGATATTTAAGGGCCTTTGATGCTCCATCAGATTTTCCTATGAATGATTCGATTTTAATAGTTGAAAGAGTGGATAATTTCGAACTACTTAAGGAAGGTGAAAATCATTTGGTTATTAGTAAAAATTTGGGATTTTTATACCGAAGGGTTTATAATCAGTTGAATATCAAAGGAGTTTTTCTATTAAGTTCTGATAAATCAGGTATTGCAAGTTCTGAAATTTCAAAAGAAGATGTTATTGAAATTTGGGTTTGTAAGTCGTTTATTGGTAAAAATATGCCACCTCCTGCTGTGCCTTTCGAAAGTCTTTTGGAAAAAGTATCTTCACTTAATTCTGAAATTCAAAATATTATAAAGCGTCAATCCATGCTGTAATCTTAGAGGGCTGAATCAAAAGAGATTTTCCAACTTCGTACCAGAGTTCGTCTCCAAGATTAATAAATAATCCTGTTTTTTTGGGAATACTAACTGAAGCTTTTTCAAAATCAAATTCGCCAGAATATAGATTCATCAAAAAAGGATTAAGTTTATTCCATTCAATTTGTTTTGTTAAGATTGCATTGGTGATAATCTCTAAAGATCTGTTTTCAAAGCATCCATTTATCAAAAAACTAGTTTCCACTTCGTTATCTTTTCTGCAGATACTTATTTCGAGGGGTTTTTCAATAAAATTTTGTTCTAAACAGGCTTGTTGGAATTGGTCAATAAAAATTTTCCAGGGTTTAGGATTTTTTGGGAAAAATATATCTTTTTCGGCGGTAATCTCCCAAAATTCTTGATCTTCCTTAAGTTCAACTGGATGTGTTTTTTTTGTTTCAATTAGTAAAATTTCCAAAGCATTTATCCAAGGCTCTTTGAAAGTTCCTTTTAAAACTAAATCGTCATTTGTTGAGAATCCTTCTTCCAAAATTTCATCTTCTGTTAGTTGGTCTCTATCAATATAAGTTAATTCGAACTGATAGTTAAGTTCGTGGTTTAAATCTAAAATTATTTCAATTGCGTGTGCGAAAGGAGCTGGAATGAGTTCTGAGGTTTGATATCTAATGGTTAAGGATTTCATTAACTGTTTTAATTTTTGAAATTTTTCCTGAAAGAGTTTCCACAAAATTTTCAATGTGAAATATCTCTTTTGGAACTTCAAATTTACTTAAAAATCCTTGTAATTGTTCTATTTTTACTGCGTTTAGGCTGCCTTCAATTATTAAAATCAGCTTTTGTCCTAAAAGTTCATCACTTATTCCAAAACAAAAAAACCTAGAATCTAAGTTTAGATTCTCTTCAATTTTTTTTTCAATTTCTTCTAATTGTATTTTTAAACCGCCGCTATTTATAATATTATCGGCTCTACCTTTTACTATAAAGGTAAAATTATCAATCAATTCTACCACATCATTGGTTTGTATCCATTCATTTGAAGTAGAAGGGGATTTAATTCTTAAACAGTTTTTAGTGTTTACTTCTATGGCTACTCCATCAAGAATTTTAAATGATTCTCCTTCTTTACGCAGATCACGAATTGCTATATGACTCAATGTTTCGGTCATTCCAAATGTGGCATAAATTGGAATAAATAATTCGCTGCACATTTTGGAAAGCGTTGAATTTATGGAAGCCCCACCAATTATTATCGCTTTAGCTGAATTTAATAAAATAGCAGAGGATGGATTTTTTAAAATAGTTTCAATTTGTAATGGAACAAAGGAAAAGAAAACTTTGACTTTTGAGAGTAAATATTCTTGACTGCCAAGGTTTAATAATGGATTAGAGGTGGGTTCAACTACTACTAAATTTGCGCCAATGTGTAAAGCTCTAAAAACCATCATTATGCCAGCAATATAGTTCACATTTAAACAACAGAAAAACAAATCGGTATCATATAGATTGAATGATTTTCTTGTCATTTCTATAGAGGCAATTATTCTAGCCCTACTTACTACAATGATTTTGGGGTTTCCTGTAGATCCAGAAGTTTGCAATTCTATAGTTTCAGAATTTGAATTCCAATAAGAAATTAAATCGAATACTTTTTGAAAATAAGTATTTTCAGGCTCCGTATTAATTAAATCTCCATTTTTTGAAATAAAAATCATTTTATTCAAATACCCTCAAAGTATTTGTATTAGCCGAAAAAGTGACATTATACTTTTTTAAAGGGGAGGTAGCTGGGCTTTTTGTAACAGCTCCATTTGCTGAAAAAGTAGATAGATGATTTGGACAGAGAAAATCACCTTGCGTGGCCCTATACTGTACAGTAGTTCCTTCATGAGTGCAAGCCGATGATACTGCAATCCAAGTATCTGCATTAGTTCTTGCAATAATAATTTTTTTATCGCTTACCACTAAAAATCCTCCCTTTGTTTGTAAAGCTTTATTCGCGTTTGCCATAATGTCAACAGTAAAATCTATGCCTGTTCCACCAATTGGGTTTGGATCTGGAATTTCACTTTCTGAACAGCCTTGAAGACAATTCATTAGCATTATTGCTCCGAAGCCCATTCCAACTTGCTTCATGAAATCTTTTCTATCAATGGTTTGAGGTTTTTCTTGTTGTTTTTGCATTTAATTGTAAATGTTAAGTGTTATTGATTTTTAAGTTATGATACGTTAACAAAATGTTTTAAGTTGCAATAATAACCTTCACTTTTTATATATTAATTATAAATCTTTTATTTTTTTTAAATGCTTAAAAGAATACATAATTTTACAATTTTATAACCAAATCCTTTTTTATTAGTTTTAGCTTAATAAATAAATATTAATGAGCGATTCAGTTGCAAATAAAAATGTTTCCCAAAATCCTGGTTTGATTGGCTATGCACATACTGCGGGGAGTGCCGTAATTAGGCCTGAAGATATGGGGAAGGTAAAAGGGAAGGCCCAAATGGCGATGCGACAACAAACCCAAGATCAACTTCATAAGCTCTACAGGCAAATTGAACTTTTGGGACAACAAGCCAAAGAAATAAATAATAGAATAGAAATTTCAGAACGTATTTATGATGCTCAAATGAGTTTTGAGCCAATCATAAATCATACTTATTATTTGTATGAAAAAATAGATGGTTCCGATATGTTGTCTATGGTTGCTCCCAAAGAATGGGGTAGAAAATTTCCTTTTTCACAATTTTTAGCCAAAGTATTTTTACTAGCAGACCATACTTGGAAAGTTGAATTTTTTAGGGAAATGGAGAGTGAAGAAACTTTAGATATCGAAATTTAAAAATAAATTTTAAAAATGAATTATTGGTTAGTGAAATCAGAGCCTTTTAAATATTCTTGGGACTATTTCGTTAGTAAAGGTAGCGACCACTGGGATGGGGTCAGAAACTATCAAGCTAGAAATAATTTGGCCGCCATGAAATTAAATGACTTAGTTCTATTTTATCATTCTAATGAAGGAATGGAAGTGGTTGGAATAGCAAAAGTTGTTAAAGAAAGTTATCCAGACCCTACAATTGATGATCCAAGATGGGTTGTAGTAGATTTAGCTCCTGTTCAAAAATTGGCTCAACCTGTGACGTTGAAAACTATTAAGTCTGATTCATTGCTGCAAAATATGGCCTTAGTAAAACACTCTAGGCTTTCAGTAATGCCAGTAAATGTAATCGAATTTGACAGAATAATATTTTTATCAAATGAAGTTTAAAAGTTTCTATTTTTTTTATCTATTATGTTTTTCAACATTTGGACAAGATAGAATCCAAATTGGAATCACTAGCCCTTCCAACTTAATTAGAGTAGTTAATCTAAAAGATAAAGGGATAATCCAATTAGATAAAGCGTCTAATGGTTTTTTGAAAATTAAAAAATTTGATCAAAATCTAAACTTAGTTTGGGATTTAGATAGCGAACTGCCACCTAGGACTACTTTTGTAGAAGAGTTCGTAGACGATAAATTTCTATATTTATTATTAGAGACTAGAAATTCAGACGTTTTGAATGTGTTGAAAATTTCTACAGCATTTGCTGCAACTCAAAAATATACTATCAAGTCTGTTTCTAATTTTGAAGTTTCTTATTTTAAAGCTTCAGAAAATATGATTTGTATAGCAGGGAATGTCAAAAAAGAAACCATGTTGATTTTTTATGACCCAAATTCAAACGCTCCTAAATTTGTATCTTCTAATTTAAAAGGGGAAACACTCTTGCAAAGTATAGAAATTGATCCTATTGGAGCAAATGTTGTCTTACTAAATAAAAATAAAAAGAAAACCGAAATAGTTTTTAGGAACTATTTATTTTCTGGAAAACTTAATCAGACTTTACAAATAACTTCTCAAAATGAGTTTGAATTTTTAAGTGCCAAGTTTTTTGAATCAAAAGGTAAGAGAATGTTGATTGGGAATTATGGATTAAAAACAAATGCACGCGACGAATATTCAAGTTCTCAGGGGATATTTATTACAAATCTAGGAGACATAAAAAAAACTCGGTATTATGGATTTGAAACTTTGAAAAGTTTTTTTGGTTTTCTTAATCAAAAACAACAAGATAGATTAACCAAACAAGTAAAGAAAAAGAAGGATAAAGGCTCTGAATATCGATTTGATTATCGTTTATTAATTAACGAAGTCTTGCCTTCTAATGGTAAATTATTAATTTCATCTGAAGTGTTTGTTCCAGAATTTAGAAATAATACCATGAGTAATAGTCCATTTTTTGGAAACCCATTGATGTATCAGTCATCTTTATGGGGAAGGCAATATATTAATAGTGCATATTGGGCAAATAACCCAGCACTTTGGGGGTATAGAACCAGGTCCTCTCAGACTTTTGATGGATTTAAATACATACAAGGATTGGTTTTGGCAATAGATGAACAAGGCGAGCTAGTTTGGGATAATACGGTTCAATATAAAAATTTGAAGTATTTTGATCTAAAATCTCATTTAAAACTTAGCGATAATGGAGAAAAAACCTTAGTATCCTATGCTAGGGACAACAAGTTACAGGTGGCTGAGTTTGACTCCTATGGCAAATTGATGAAAAATTCGGAGATTGATAAAAATAAAGAGGATAGAATGTCAAAATTCAGGAAATCTGAATTTGAAAATTTTGAACATTGGTATGATCAATATTTTTTAAATTGGGGAGTTGTTAAAAATGCGGATGCAAATTCTAATTTTAAACTTTCTTGTTTTATACAGAAAATTCAATATTAGTGAATGAAATTTGCATTATTTTTATTACTAGTTTTTTTTGAATCTCAGGCCCAAGTAATTCGAAATATTGAGGTAGAAGTAGTAGGTAAACCTTCCTGGCAATTAATTATACCAATGGATACTATTGGTGTTTTTTTATTTATTAAAAGTGATATAGCAAAAGCTAAGATAGTTCTATTTGATAAAGAACTTAAAAAAAAATGGGAAAAAGATCTGTATTTAGATGTTGAAAACCAACCAGCCGCTTTCTCTTTCGATAAAGAGAAGTTTACTTTTTTATTTAAAGAAACAAAGGGCATGTATTACCAGTTTTTTGTTTTCGATTTGTTGACAGGAAAACATACAAATAGAGGTTTTGAGATTCGAGAATTTTTTAATGACCAAAATTATGTATATTTAGAAGACAAGTTGTTAATAGCTGGCTCAAATCAAAAAGGAGCGGCAATTTATGAATATTCATTTAAAACAGAAAGGGGAAAACTTATAAGCACTCAAATAGAAGGCAAAGTACAATGTCAAGCTTTTGAATATAATGCTCAAAATAAAAGTATAAAATCTTTGTGGAGTGTAAAAGAGATAGGTTATACAAATGAAAAACGCAAAAAAGGAGAATTTTTTAAAGACGCCTACTTGACTTTAACTGATTTTGATACTAGTGCAAATGTATTGTCAAATAGAAAAGTATTTCAGCAGAATGGCAATTTCCCAATTAGTGGAAGGTTTATTAAGTTACAAAGCGGTAAAACGATAATAACCGGTATTTATCGATCAAATTTAGGAGATAAAGGATTCTTTTTTAATGATCTTTCCAAGGAGGGTAATGAAAATAAGTTAAAAATATTTCCATTTAATAGTTTAATTGATTCTACCATTCAAACTAAAATTTTTGATAAAAATCTTAATGATCTTTCTTTTTTACCTCACTTTTCTCTAAACAATGCTAAATCTATTAGTATGGGAGGAGCTTTTTACAAGCCAGAACAAAGCTCAAAAAATCATTTTTTTGCCAGCGGACAATCAAATAGTGGTATCAACTTTTTAGGAAGAAATAATCAAACTCAATCAAATACTAATTTAAATGGCTATCGTTTTTTATTCGGAATTGTTCTGAGTATTTCATCCGATGGAATGTTTGTTTCCTCCAATTCTTTGGAATTAAATATACTTAGTCCTCAGATAAGTCAACCTTTAAGTTTTTCAGGAATTGGATCAATAGCTTATTGTAAAAATGCTGCTTTAATAATTAGAAATTTCAATATTGGCAACAGGCCAATAGTTTATAAATTAACAGATGAAATTCCAAAGGGAAAAGACGTTAATTATTTACCTTCCTATATTGGAGTTAAATTTTGGTACGACAATTATTTCATAAGCGATGGTTCTAAATCCAAAATTGAAGCGATAAGCTTGAAGAGTATTCCCAATTCAAAACGAAAAAGGAAAAATTCAAACTTGGTTTATACTCAAATTAGAAAAACAATTTATATCACTAAAATCGCATCAAGTTATTAGTATTTTAATTTTCAATCTTGATTTGGTCTATTTCTAATATTTTAGTATCCTTTTTTGAGAAAACCTTTTAGGTTTGTTAAAAAATTCGGATTTTTGTGTTTTGAACTTCGAACAAATAAGAATGAGATTTTATTTAAGTATTGTTTTTATATTATTATTAAGTATTTCTTGTAAGGAAAGTTCAAGGGCTTATTATAACATTCCACAAAAAATAAATGATAATCTTGAAAATCAATATCTTGCATCGCTAAGTATTTTATCTGAGGCTATTAAAAACAATCCGAGTGATCCGGATAATTATTATAAAAGATCTCTCTTATATGAAAGAATTGAAAATAATAAAGACGCTTTGGTAGATATTAGTAGGGCGGAACGATTAAATCCAAACTTTGGATTATATCTTTTTCAAAAAGCAAAAATTCAAAATCAGATGAAAGATCCTAATGCTTTGACCAATGCCTTATTAGCTGAAAATCAAAATTTTGATTCTCCAGATTTGTATGTTTTGATTTCAGATTTATATATTCAGGCAGGAAAATTCAATAAATCTTCTGAATATTTTAGCAAAGCGGAAGCTATTTATCCTAATAACTCTGAAGTATTTTTGGTCAAAGGTAAATATTATGCTAAAAGAGGTGATACTACTACAGCTATTAACAATTATAAAAAATCAATTCGCTTAAAGGCTCATAGTTTTAATGCATATGATCAATTGATAAAAATATATACTAAATACCATTTAATTGACTCTGCATTAGTATTGAATGAATCAGCCATTTCAATGTTTCCATCCAAAAGAGAGTTGATTTTTAATAAAGCTGAAATACTTTCAAGTGTTGGAGCTGGTGACAGTGCAATAAAAGTTTATCAACGATTTTTAAAGTTAGAACCTTCTAGATATGACGCTTTAGATAAAATTGGTCAAATTTATTTTAGAAGAAAAAATTTCAGTAGTGCTTTAATTATCTACAATAAATGGAGCAATATTGACAAAGAAAATTATTTACCATTAAAAAAAATAGGAGAATGTTATGAAAGTCAAGATAACTTTAATAGTGCAAAAGAGTTTACCGAAAAAGCTTTAGAGCTAGCTCCTAAAAATCCTGGGTTAATTGCAAATTTACAAAGGTTGGAATTTAAAATTCAAGAAGCTTCTAGAATTTTTGATGCTGAAAATCGTGTTTTTTATAAACCAAAAGATGTCAAAATCGAAGTAGCAAAACCAGAGCCTGAAAGAAGAGTTTTTGGTAATAATTTAGGTAATATTGAAAAAATTCAGAAAAGGACTCCAGTAAAAATTGGAAAAGATACAACAAGAAATTAATTGAAATGATAAAAATAATACTTCCTGACGGTACTATAAAAGATTTTAATAAAGGAATAACTCCCATGGAGGTGGCCTTGTCAATAAGTGAGGGTTTAGCAAGAAATGTTTTAGCTGCAAAATTAGATGGCAAAATTGTAGATTTAAATGTTGAAATAGTTAACGATTCCAATTTTCAATTACTCACTTGGAACGATTTAGAAGGCAAATCAACCTTTTGGCATTCTTCGGCTCATCTAATGGCTGAAGCTCTTGAGGCTTTGTATCCGAAAGTCAAGTTTTGGGTTGGCCCTCCTCTTGAAAATGGCTTTTATTATGATATTGACACCGGAGAAGAATCACTTTCATCTGACGATTTTAAAAAGATTGAAGATAAGATGTTGGAGCTTGCTCGACTCAAAAGCCCATTTGAACGTATTCCTATTTCAAAATCTGACGCTCAGAAGTTTTTTGAAGAAAAGGGAGACGAATACAAACTTGATCTTTTAAGTGGCTTAGAAGATGGGCAAATTACACTTTATAAACAAGGGAATTTTACTGATTTGTGTAGAGGCCCACATATCCCAAATACAGGATATATCAAAGCTGCAAAGATTTTGAACGTTTCATCCGCGTATTTTAAAGGTGATCAAAATAATAAAATGCTAACAAGGGTTTATGGAATAACTTTTCCGAAAGCCAAAGAATTAGAAGAGTATTTAACCCTTTTAGAGGAGGCAAAGCGAAGAGACCATCGAAAACTAGGGCAGGAATTAGATATTTTCACATTTTCTGATAAGGTAGGGAAAGGATTGCCACTTTGGCTTCCAAAGGGAGCAATGCTTCGTGAACGATTGGAAAATTTCTTAAAAAAAGCTCAGTTGCGATCTGGGTACCTTCCAGTAGTGACTCCACATATTGGTAGTAAAGAATTGTATGTTACATCAGGTCATTGGGAAAAATACGGAGAAGATTCTTTTCAACCTATTAAAACTCCAGAAGTAGGGGAGGAGTTTATGTTAAAACCTATGAATTGCCCTCATCATTGTGAAATCTTTAAGGCTAGACCCCGCAGTTATAGAGATTTACCTCTGCGTTTAGCTGAGTTTGGTACTGTATATAGGTATGAACAAAGTGGAGAATTGCATGGGTTAACAAGAGTAAGAGGCTTTACTCAAGATGATGCCCATATTTTTTGTGCCAATGATCAAGTAGAAGATGAATTTAAAAAGGTGATAGATTTAGTATTGTATGTATTTACTTCTTTAGGATTTGACAATTTTAGTGCTCAAATTTCTTTGAGAAGTAAGGAAAATCGAACAAAATATATAGGTGCAGATGAAGATTGGAATAAGGCGGAGGAGGCAATAATTAATGCTGCAAAAGAAAAAGGTTTAAATACCGTGGTAGAATATGGAGAAGCGGCTTTCTATGGACCAAAGTTAGATTTTATGGTTAAAGATGCATTGGGAAGAAAATGGCAATTAGGCACCATACAAGTAGACTATCAGCTTCCAAATAGGTTTAGTTTAGAGTATACAGGGGCTGATAATCAGAAACATAGACCCGTAATGATTCATAGAGCACCGTTTGGCTCTTTAGAAAGATTCATAGCCATTTTAATTGAAAACACTGCTGGAAATTTTCCATTTTGGCTATCGCCTGAACAAATTGCTATACTACCTATATCTGAGAGATTTGAAGATTACGCAAATGAAATATATTTAATTTTACAAGAAGCCGATATACGGGGTTATGTAGACCACAGGTCTGAAAAAATTGGTAGAAAAATTAGAGATGCGGAAGTAAATAAAGTGCCTTTAATGCTAATAATTGGGGAAAAAGAGCAAGAAGACAGAAAAATATCCCTTAGAAAAAAAGGGGAAGGGGACTTGGGCTCATTTAGTATTGAAGAATTTATAGCATTTACAAAAGAAGAAATAAATAAAAATATACCTAAATTTGGTATTAATTGAAAAGTAAATAATAAATTTGATAAAATTTCGGACAGTCATGGTCTGAGAAAAACACTTTTAATTTTTTTTAATGGCAAAAAATATGCGAAAGCCGTATCGTCCACCGGTAAGAAAAGAAGACGAACACAGAATTAACGAAAAGATTAGAGGAGTAGCTGAAGTTAGGTTAGTAGGTGAGAATATTGAACAAGGGGTTTATACATTTGTTCAGGCAGTACAATTGGCCCAAGAACAAAATCTTGATTTAGTTGAGATTGTACCCAACTCCTCGCCACCTGTTTGTAGAGTAGTAGATTATTCGAAATTCAAGTACGAGTTAAAGAAAAAACAAAAAGAACTAAAGGCCAAACAAACTAAAACTGTTTTAAAAGAAATTAGATTTGGTCCTCAGACAGACGATCACGATTTTGATTTTAAACTTAAACATGCAGAAAACTTTTTGAAAGAAAATTCAAAAGTAAAAGCTTATGTACAGTTTATTGGTCGTCAAATTGTATTTAAAAATCAAGGTTTTGAATTGTTAGAAAGATTTGTAAAAGCTCTTGAAGATTTAGGCAAGCCTGAGGCACCGCCAAAATTGGAAGGAAAGAGGTTAATAGTTATGCTAGCTCCAAAACCAAAAAAATAAAGAAAGTCGACTCAAAAGAGTCGACTTTTTTAGTATAAATAA
>JANNWE010000751.1:0-2204 GCA_031414675.1 Cytophagaceae bacterium | reverse complement strand
ATACAAATTCTCAGAAAAAGCTACTCCAGCAGATAAGAATCCGATGCTCTTTAAAAGACCACGTCTTTTCATTGGTTTTTTTTGCAAAAGTCGGAAGCCTACATCACCAAATCGTTAAGTAAACGTTATGAGTTTGTTGGTTTGTGATATAATTTCATAGAATTAATCTAGTAAATGGCTTTTTTGCACCATTCAGGGGCTATTTTCGTAAGTATACAGCGTTTTCACACCAACCTAGAAAATCAAGAGTTTTTATACCAGTTTCTAATAATTTAATATTCTCTTAACTTCTTATGCTTTGTTGTACTGTAGTTTTGTTTAAAAAAACGGATGAAGAAAGTATCATTAGTGGTGTTTGACATGGCAGGCACTACCATAAAAGATGAAAAAGAAGTCGAAAATTGCTTTGCTAAAGCATGTGTACTTTCTGGATTGGAAGTAAGTGAGGAACGCATTTTAGCTTTGCAAGGCTATGCAAAAAGAGAAGTATTTACTTTACTATGGACTGAAATTATTAGAAATAATCCAGAGGAATTATTAAAAAAAATAGATCAATCCTATTCCCTATTTTGTAAAATACTGGAAAGCCATTATGAATACCAACCCATTTTTCCAACGGACTATTGTTTAGAAACATTTGAATGGTTGAAAGAAAATAATATAAAGATTGCCTTAACTACTGGTTTTTATAGAAAAGTTGCCGATATTATTTTAGGAAAATTAGGATGGCTTACTGGATTAGACAAGGAGTATTATAATGCGAGTGGAAATGGCATTATTGATTTTTCCATAACTCCCACAGAAACTGGTTTGGGAAGGCCTCATCCAGAAATGATAAATAAATCGATGCACAAATTTGGTATTACAAATTCAAAAACGGTAATTAACCTTGGGGATACCCCTGTGGATTTAAAATTTGGCTATAATGCCAATGTATTATTGAGCTTAGGAATTACTAACGGAACTCATACAAGAGAACAACTTGTAGTTGAAAAAAACGATGGCCTTTTAGCTAACCTCTCAGAACTGAGATCCATTATTGAAAATTTATGAAGTACGATTTAATAGTAGTAGGTGCTGGCATAATGGGCACATTTCACGCTTATCATGCCGCAAAATTAGGTAAAAAAGTACTCTTGCTTGAAAAAGACAATAGACCGGTAGGGAGTACAATTCAAAATTTTGGACAAATAGTGCCATCAGGTTTAGATGCTGAATGGTTACCCTATGGAACACGAAGTTTGGAAATTTATGATGAACTAAAGACCTTAGCTGATTTTACACTAGTAAAAAACGGGAGTGTTTACATCGCTAGTGATGATGATGAACTAACTTTGATTCAAGAATTAGACCAGATTCATACATCTACTAACTACGATTGTCAATTTTTAGATAAACGTTCTACAGTCCAAAAATTTCCGGATTTAAATTCTGACTATATAAAAGGAGCCCTATTTTATCCTGAGGAGTATAGCGTTAATTCATCAGAATTTATTTATAAGCTCATTGATTTTTGCAAAGAAAAACTTGGAGTTCACTATTTAAACAGAAGCTCGGTTACACATATAGAGGAAAGTTCAAATGGCGTAAAAGTAGAAACTACGGATAAAAGAATATTTTATTCGGAAAAAGCGATTATATGTAGTGGCTATGTTTTTAATTTGCTTTTTCCAGAAATTTACAAAAATAGCGGTCTAATTTTAAGTAAACTGCAGATGCTTAAAACTAAACCACTAAAGCAATTTAATCTTAAAGCAAACATTCTTACTGGTCTCACTATTAGGCGTTATGAATCATTTGAGCAGTGCCCTTCTTTTAATGACACCAAAACCCCTCCTCATTTAGAAGAGCTGAAAAAATGCGGAATTCACCTACTTTTTAAGCAATTACCCGATGGAAGTATTATTGTAGGGGATTCTCACGAATACGCACCCGTGGAAAAAGTGGAAGATCTTGGCTTAGGTGTGCAAGAGTATATCAATAACTTAATGAAGGTTGAAGCAAAGCGAATTATCGACATTTCACCTGAAAGCTATTCGCATTCATGGGCAGGCTATTATGCTCAACATCCTAAAGGTATTTTTGAATATACTATTTCAGAAAATATAAGTATTAGAACAGGAATAGGAGGGAAAGGAATGACAACCAGTGCCGGTTATTCCGAAGAAAAGATTAAACAGTTATTTCAATAGATTCTAATCGGC
>JANNWE010000750.1:0-3402 GCA_031414675.1 Cytophagaceae bacterium | reverse complement strand
GCCGTTTGGGACTGCAAAGGTAAGATACCAAAGCCCCCTTTTCCAAATTTTATTTTACTTTTTTTTATAATAATCTGTAATCTATTGCCTTTCAGCAAGTTCTTTGCTCCTGTTTTTTTTAATCTACCATTGACAATATTTTTCAACAATTTTACTATCCAATAATTACTTAATGCAAGCTCTATTCTTTTTAAATAGTTTAGGGTATTAATAGACAATTACAAAAAAATGGCCCCAACCATAAGGAATTCCAAAAAATTTAAAAATAATATATCATTTTATCTAAAACCAATAGGCTTTTCTAAAAGCATTCTGTTTAACTTAAACATGAAGACTCTAAAAAAAATATTTAAATACTTGATAATGTAAATTAAAAAAACTCATAAAATCGGTTTAAAGTGTAGATAGCATTAAGCAATTAATTTGCAAAATCGTTTGACTAAAATGAAAGGAGAAAAATAAAAACTCTATTTTATATTTGATTTTATTATATTATTTAGAAGGAGTATTGTCATTAATAACCTAATCGTATACTGATTTTGCTTACCAATGAAATAATTATATTGATTGACATCAATAAAAAATACTCTAAGTAAGAAATTATACCTTAAACACCAGTTTGCGCATTTCTAAAATATTTAATATTAACGACCAAAAAGCTACATAAATCAATGCGTAAGACAATGATGAATTAAGTGGGTTTGAAAAAATGGGCACTAATCCTTTTTCATATAAATAAGTGAGTAAGGCAATATCCTTTGATTCAGAGGGAACCCTAATCATATTTAAAGCCCTTGGTATAATTCCGGAACCATAAAAAACAATCATTGGGTTTACTCCCCACATTATTAAAAATTTTACAATTGGGCTTGTTTTACCATTAACAATAAGACTATTTATCAAGCCAAAGACTAACATTGCCCAACCTGCACTATATACAACATATGAACTTGTCCAAAGTGCCTTATTAATTGGAAAAGAAAAATCCCAAATCTTTCCTATAATTAGAAAGCTTATTCCATAAATAAAAAGCCATCTGTTTAGATTCTGAATATTACTTTTAACTAATTTGCCCGTCCAAATACCTATTAAAGCGGTTACAATGGCGGGGAAAGTACTTAAAATGCCCTCTGGATCCCATGTCTTAGCACTAGCCCATAAGTGACCAGGAAGTAGCAGATTATCTAACCAAGCTGCTAAATTTGTCCCTTTTTCGAAATTTGGTGTTCCAAATCCTGGCACAGGAATAAGTGCCATCGCCGCCCAATAGCCTAATAAAATTAGAATAGTAATAATTACTTGGGTTTTAAATTTAAACATTAAAAAAACTAATATTGCAAAAAAATAAACTAGCCCCAATCTTTGTAGAACACCAAGAATTCGGAGACTTGCAAAGTTTTCAATTCCAGAGTAAGCCAAGGTAATCAAGGTAATAAATATGCTTAAAGCTAACAAGAGTTTGGTTTTTGAAGTGAAATTTCCTAAAAGTGCCCAACCAATTAATATAGTAAAAAACATTCTAACTATCATTAGATAAGGCCCCTCAATCCCTTCAAAGGTAATTTTTGAAAAGAAATTTAGAAATAAACCAATATTAAAAATACGTAATGCTCTAATAAATATTTTTGAAAATACTTTGGTATCCATTCCTGAATTTTCATTGGTAGAAAAAGGAATAGCCATCCCCATGGCAAAAACAAAAAAAGGAAAAACTAAGTCAGTAGGTGTGCAGCCGTGCCACTCTGCGTGAGCTAAAGGTGAATAAATGTGATCCCAAGAACCTGGATTATTTACAATTGTCATTAAAATCATAGTAAGGCCCCTAAAAACATCTATTGAAAGTATTCTTTGTTTTTCCAAAATATTATTGTCTATTTGTTTACATTTTATCCAAAAGTAATTAATTTTTTATTGAATGAAAAATCTTATTATTTCATCATTTTTGATCTATTCTATCTGTCTTTTCTCTTGTGCAAATCAAAAGAGTACTTATTCAAAAGCTAAAATTTTTAAAAATAAAATTGATACTTCTGTTTTATTTCAAAATAGTCATGTAGGGATTTACATTTATGACCCTATCACCAAAGAAAAAATATATTCTAAAAATGAAGATAAATATTTTGTTCCAGCATCAAATACAAAAATCCTTACGCTTTATGCTTGCTTAAAAACATTAGGTGATAGCATTCCAGCACTAAAGTATTTCGAGAAAGAAGATACTTTATTTATTTTAGGAACTTCTGACCCAACATTTCTTCATCCAGATTTTCCATTAGGTAAAACTTTTGCTTTTTTAAAAAATTCAAAATCAAAAACTATTGCCTTTTCCGCTGAAAACTTTAAGAATGAATCACTGGGATTAGGCTGGTCTTGGGACGACTACAATGATTACTATCAAACAGACATTTCGAATTTCCCAATGTATGGAAATATTTTAAGGGTTTCAAATATTGATAAATACCAGACTTTAAATCCCTCTTATTTCGCTTCAAACCTGAAAATAAATCAATTAAAAAGTTCTGAAATAAAGAGAGTGTATAATGAAAACATTTTTTTTACAAATTATGAAATCCAATCAAAAAATAAATTTAATCAAGATATCCCTTTTAAAACTTCCCCAAATTTAACTGTTCATTTATTAGCAGATACTTTAAAAAAGAATGTTGTACTTATGAATATAAAAAGCTCAGAATCTTTCAGAACACTTTTTTCCTTACCTGCCGATACTGTTTATAGAAGAATGATGCAAGTATCCGATAATATGTTAGCTGAACATCTATTATTATTAACGGGCGGAAAATATTCTTCAGAAATATCTTCAAAACAAAGTATAAATAATATTCAAAATAAATTCTTGCTAGATTTACCACAAAAGTTTAAATGGGTTGATGGATCTGGACTATCTAGATATAATTTATTTACTCCAAAAAGCTTAGTGGTACTTTTAGAACGGATGTTGAATGAGTTTTCAAAAGAAAAAATATACTCCTATATGTCAATTGGTGGACAATCTGGCACTTTAAAAAACGCTTACCATTCCAAAATACCTTTTGTTTATGCTAAAACAGGAACATTAAGTGGGGTCTATAATCAAAGTGGGTATTTAATCACAAAAAAAGGCAAAACCCTTATTTTTAGTTTTATGAACAACAATTTTGTGGAGGCTGCTAGCAAATATCGAATTATAACATCCGAACTTTTGACTTGGATTCATGAAAATTATTAATCTTAAATGAAAGAAATGGTTTAAACCATTTCTTAAAATCTTTGTATTCTTTACTACAAATGAAATTCAATTGATTTTCTTCCATTTAAATTAAAAAAGTAGAATTAAAACAGAAGTACAATAATGGATTATAAATTTCCATTTTTGAATTTTTTAAAAAATACTGCCGTTATATC
>JANNWE010000749.1:0-2668 GCA_031414675.1 Cytophagaceae bacterium | reverse complement strand
TTCCAAGTGGCATATCTTGTTGGCATTTTTGTACTTGAAAATACACCCACTCCTGGACCAGCAATATCAACTGCACCATAAGTAGGAAATAGGCCTCCACAAGAGAAAGAGGCTACATTCAATGCAGAATCTACCGCTCCTACAGCCATTATTGATGGGCAATTGGCAGGATGTGATACCGGTTTTATGATTCCCGGTCTTGCAGACTCGTTGCCAGCCGCAGCTATAATTATAGAACCATTATTTAGCGCATTTACAGCAACATTTTCATATACTGCTGAAAATCCTGCTCCATTCACCGCCCCACCCAATGACATGCTAATTACAGCACAGCCATTGGCTATTGCCCAGTTTATTCCTGCTAAAATGCCTCCATCCGCACCAGAACCTCCATTACTTAAAACTTTACCAATATATATGGAAGCATTGTAAGCAATTCCATATCTTTCTATCGCTGGTACCGGATTTAAAGGTCCACAAGCAGTTCCAGTGCAATGCGTGCCATGACCATGTCCATCTTGAACGGCTTGACCAGCTATAAAGCTTTGATGAATAATAGGTCTGCCAACAAAGTCAGGGTGTTGAAGATCAAAACCAGTATCTAATATAGCCACTTTTATACCTGCCCCAGAATAAGGATTTGAAAACATAAATGATGGTGGAATAACTCTTGTAGCCTTTAAACCCCAAGTAGAACCCACTGCGGCCAGATCAGCATCGCTTTCTTCTTCGATTTCTTCCTCGGAGCTGCGTAACAAAATATCAGAAAGTGAATTTACAGCGTCTCTATATCCTTTAATATAATTTTCGGAAGTGGTATCTAATAAGCCACTATAATAAAGCATTCTTTCGGGCTCCACAATCATGTTGTTGTTTACAGAAAGCGTATTTATGGCACTTTCAAATTTCGGATTCTTGTTTACGATGGCCACACCAATTTTGTCTAGCAAAATACCATCGCATGCATCCAAATCTTTCTCTGTAAAAATCTCGCCCTGAAATTCGGTTGAATTTTTCAGGTTTAAGCCACTAGCAGAATTAATCATGCTGATGGAATTTTCGGAATTTGATAGTTGTGGCATGAGTACAATATACCTTCCTGTATATTCTACTTCTTTTTCATTGTTTTGTTTCTTTGACATATCTTTATTTTTTTTTATTGTTCGCCTACTTTCTTAAAAGGTTTTCAGCATTTCCTTATCTCTCGACATTGCAAAGGTCACAAGTTCATTATCAAATTTTTAGAGTAGAAATATCCTAATTTTTTACGTACAATTAACATAGGATATCACGTGTTTTTTGATTCTTTCATAGGTAAAAATACTTTTTTATACCTAAGGTATTAAACCGACAAATTGAGGGGTTCTAAAGATTAACAAATCTGACTTTTTGATATTTGCGTTAGATAGATTCGTAGGCTAGTAATAAAAACCCCTTTTTTAATAAATAATTGTTAATTTTACTTTTGAGGGCTTACCAAAAACTATAACTAAAAAGAAGGCAAGCAATTAAATTTCACAAATACATTATTTAACCTTTGATATTCTTATGAAAAAAAGTATAAATTCTTTACTCTTGATCTTGTGTTTATTCCTAAATCTCTCTCTTTATGCGCAAGGATGGGAACGTGTCGGAAACGAGGGAGACTGGGAAAATACGGTTGGAATAATTTCAATGAATGGCTTTCTGTATAGTTTAGAAGAAAATGGAACGCTTTATAGAACCGATAAAAACGGTAATTTTGTTCAAATAGGAAAAGAAGGAAGTTTTGCAAATGTTGATTTTGGTGTGGCATTAGATAATGAAATTTGGACTATCGAAAATGGCAGTTTGTACAGAAATGATGCTAAGACTTTAGAATGGATACAAATTGGAAAATCCGAAGATTGGAAAAATACCGTGGCTGCTGCGGCAATGGATGGCAAATTATATACGATAGAATCTGATGGAACACTTTACGAAACCTTAAAAACTGGGGCTTGGAGATCTATTGGAAATAAAGGAGAATTTAAAGACGTAGCTATGCTTCAAGCCACTGGAGGGTACTTATGGACGGTAGAAAAAGGTACTTTATTTCGGACCAACATAAAAGCTTTGAGATGGGAACAAGTAAGTAAAGTTGGGGATTTTGCTAATACTATAGCCATGGTAGGAGATAATGGAATTATTTGGAGTGTAGAAGCAGATGGAACACTTTATAAAAACGATAGTAATGGAAATTATATTCAAGTTGGGAAAAAAGGAATTTTAAAAGATGTTTCCATGATTTCTGCTTTAGGTGGAAAACTATACGTGGTTGAAAACGGCACTCTTTTTAGAACTACTAATTAGATTTTAAACTGATTTGTAGTTCAAGGCTGCTTAAGCCTACCTCGATTTTTTTATTATATTTGGTATTTAATTATTATTCAATTCATAATAGGCTAATAAATAAATGATTTCTCCATATTTTTTTAAAAATATACCTTTAAATCTATTTTTATATGGCTTTATACTTTTCATAAATCCAAGCCATGTAGCTGCACAAGCCTTTAGAGGAGTCACCGAAACCGACACCCTGAAAACTCCCAAAGTTATGGGTAAAACCTATGCCATAGTAATTGGAATAACCGACTATGCCCTTCTCAACGACCTAAAATATGCCGATCGTGATGCAATTATTTTCTCC
>JANNWE010000748.1:0-3631 GCA_031414675.1 Cytophagaceae bacterium | reverse complement strand
CTTCAATTGCTTCGAAAATATAATTTTTCAAAGCAATTGAAGTTGAAAAAGCAGGTTTGAAAGTGCAATTAAAAAAGCCCTCAGAATTTAAAATTGCAGAAGAGTTTCAAAAGGAATTAAATTCGAATAATACCTTGAAGGCAGCATTTGAGAAATTAACACCAGGAAGACAAAGGGCCTACCTTTTGCATTTTTCAGCACCAAAGCAATCCAAAACTCGTGAATCAAGAATTGAAAACTGTATACCAAAAATTTTAAATGGTAAAGGCTTGGACGATAAATGAATAAAATTGTAGAACATTATTTCACCGATGGTTGTGGACGATGTCCACTAGGTGGAACTCCTAATTGTAAAGTCAATACTTGGAAGAAAGAATTACAAATTTTGCGAAAGATAGTTTTAGCGTGTGGCCTTAAAGAAGAGTCAAAGTGGGGAGTGCCTTGTTATACTTTTCAAAATAAAAACCTCCTCATCATAAGTGCTTTTAGCCAATATTGTGCAATCAGCTTTTTCTCTGGGGCACTTTTGCAGGATGAAAAAGGACTTCTAAGTAAACCTGGTGAAAATACCCAGGCAGGTCGTTTAATTCGTTTCACCGATTTTAAAGAAATAATTGAAATCCAAGCTGTAATAAAATCCTATATATATGAAGCCATTGAAATTGAAAAAGCGGGACTTAAATTCGAATATAAAAAGAATTTTGAGCCAATTCCTGAGGAATTTATAAAGAAATTAGCTGAAAATTCGGAATTAAAATCTGCATTTGAAAAACTAAGTCCAGGAAGACAAAGAGGATATATTTTGCATTTTTCTCAACCTAAACAAGCTAAAACTCGAGCATCAAGAATTGAAAATTGTGTAAGCCAAATTCTTTCTGGTAAAGGGTTGAATGAATGAAAGAAAATTATTAGCTCTTTCAATTATTCAAAATTTAATCACCTAGCAACTTCAATTTTCATCTTTTTCCCTTTCATTTTTTCGTTTGTAATGTTGCTCAATAACTTGGATACCACATCGGTGTGAATAGCTACATAGCTGGCAAAATCTTGAACCTCAATCTTCCCTAATGCCTCTTTTTCTATTTTCCCTTTTTGAAGAAAGAAACCTACAATATCGATTTTGTTAATTTTGTCTTTTTTTCCGCCGCTTACATACAAAGTGGTCCATATTTCAGGTATTGGCAATTTTGAAGCCTCGCCTAATTTAAATTCAGCTGGCGCTTCTTTGATGTAATAGGGCAAGCGGTCGTTTTTTTGTTGAATAATAAATGCTTTTCCAGAAGCATGCACACGAGCAGTGCGGCCATTTCGATGAGTAAATTCCTGTTCGTGATCTGGTAATTGAAAATGTATAACATTCTCAATTTCTGGTATGTCTAAGCCCCTGGCGGCTAAGTCAGTTGTAATTAAATATCGGGTACTTCCATTTCTGAAACGTATCAATGCTTTTTCTCGGTCTATTTGCTCAACCTTCCCATGGAAAATTGCACAATTAATCCCCTTTTTGCCTAAACTCTGGGCTATATCTTCTACGGCGTCACGTTGGTTACAAAAAATTAAAGTGGGGGCTTGCGAAATTTCACCTAAAAGTGAAATTAAAGTTTGAATCTTATCTTTTGAAACTGCTTTTACGCTGCTTAATTGTAATTTCTCATTAATTGAATCTGCATCAATAAAATTTAAGGTATTCAAAGGTTCTACATTCAAAAAACTGGGAATGCTTAGGCCTTTTGTTGCAGAAACCAAAACATGTTTTTGAATATTGGGTAAATTCTCAATAATGTATTTCATCTGTTCTTGAAATCCTAGCTGAAGTGATTTGTCGAATTCGTCTAGAATTAAAGTTTTAATGCTATTCCCTTCCAAAGTTTTTCTCGTAAAATGATCGGCGATTCGGCCTGGAGTACCAACTAAAATACTCGGGGCTTCTTTTAAATTGTTCATTTCCACTTCCATAGTGTGTCCGCCGTAGAATGAATTTATTTTAAATCCAGTGCCTAAGCTTCTCCAAACTGATTCTATCTGTAGTGTTAATTCGCGTGTGGGAACTAGTATTAAAACTTGAATTTGCTTTTGCTCATTTTCCAATATTTTTAAAAGAGGCAATAGAAATCCTAAAGTTTTTCCAGAGCCAGTTGGGGATAATAATAAGGTGTTCTTATTGTTTTCTATGCTTTCTATGGCCATCGACTGCATTTCATTGAGTGCTGTAATGCCAATTTTGGTAAGTATGTTTTCCATATACAAAGGTAAGTAGTTTTATCAGCTTACTTTAGAAATGGGGTCAATTGCTTGTTTATTTTTTATTTATTCTTTAATGGTACTTCTATTTTTAACGAAAATTGAATAACATTCACCGATAAAACCGGTAACCTTATCGATATTCAATTTAGATTTTTATTTTAGCTTACTAGTTTTGAGCAAGAATTTAAATTAACAAATGAAAGTATTCGTATTATTTTTAATGTTTCCTCTCCTTACAATGGGACAATCTACCATAAAAGGAACAGTTAAAGAAAAAAAAGGAGAGACCTTGCCTGGGGCAAATGTTCAAATAGCAGCAAGCTATGATGGAGCTTCTACAGATGGAGAAGGCAATTTTATTTTTAAAACAGATGAAATAGGAGAAAAAATACTATCAGTTTCATTATTAGGTTACAGATCTTTAAAGAAATCTGTTACGATAAAAAAAGGGGAAAATGTTTTTGATTTTGTTTTAGAAGAATCGATAAATTCTTTGAATGCAGTAGTGGTAACTGCCGGTACTTTTGAAGCCTCGGATGAGAAAAAAATGGTCATGTTAAAGCCCCTGGATATAGTTACCACTGCCGGTGGCAATGCGGATATTACAGCTGTTATGCAACTTTTGCCAGGTTCAAATAGAGTAGGCGAGCAAGAAGGTCTATTTGTAAGAGGAGGCTCTGCAAACGAAACTAAAACTGTAATTGATGGAATGATAGTTCAGAATCCATTTTTTAGCAGTACGCCTGATGTGCCTCAACGAGGCAGATTCAGCCCATTTATGTTTAAAGGCACGGCCTTCAGTACAGGAGGATATTCTGCTCAGTATGGCCAAGCCCTTTCCTCTGTGTTATTATTACAAACCCAAGATAAAATTAATGAGGAGACTAACTTTAATTTTAATGCTAATTTGGCGGGATTGTCGGGAGCATATACCCATAAAGGCTGGATTTCAGGCACACTCTATTATTCCAATCTATCTCCATTTTTATCTTTGATTAAGACCAATATCAATTTTGAAAAAATTCCGGAAGCATTAGGAACTTCTCTTACCATAAATCAGAATCTTACAAAAAATAGTACAATTAAGGTGTACGGAACCTATTCTGACAATCATTCAGGCATTCGTTTTAATTCGTTCGATAAACCCAACGAAACGTATTTATTTTCTTTGAAAAACAAAAACCTTTTTACAAATGCCTCTTATAAATTGACTTTTGATGATGGAAATTGGATACTCTTAGGAGGCTTGTCTTTTTCAAACAACCAAGATAAAATAAATGTGGCCAATGGGAAAGGAGATAGGACCGACCGCCGCTCTCAAGCTAGATTGGTATTAAATAGATTGTTTGGAAGCGAGAAAAAGAATACGGTAAGTTTTGGAGGTGAG
>JANNWE010000747.1:0-3652 GCA_031414675.1 Cytophagaceae bacterium | reverse complement strand
GGTACCATGTGGATAGGTTTAACAAGGCCAGATATTTGGGCGGCAATAGCACCCGTTTGTCCTGCCCCACCCATAGAAACTATTTCCTATTTAGAAAATGCCTTTAATATGCCTGTTCATTTTTTCCAAGGTGGTGACGATCCAGTAGTAAAACCAGAAAACACAAAAAAGTGGGTAGAAGATTTTAAAAAAGCAGGAGCCAAAGTTACTTATCAAGAATATCCAGGAGTAAAACACGATAGCTGGGTTAATGCATATAAAGATGAGTTTATTTTTTCATGGTTTGACAAAATAGAAAGAAATCCATATCCAAATAGAATTAAATTTACCACAGCCCAACTAAAGTATAGCAAAGCATATTGGATTGATATCGAAGAAATGCTAATCGGAGAGCAAGCTAAAATTGAAGCAAATTTCAAGAATAAAAATATGTTGGATATTCAAACAACTAATGTTTCATCTTTTAGTTTGAACATTATGGAACATCCTAATTTTAATGCCAAAAAACAATTGATGTTAAATATTGATGGCCAAAACATACCAGTATTTGGCTTAGCTGACAAACAGGTATTAAAAAAGATAAATAATAAATGGGTAGTAGGAAAACATGAATTTGATGCTAAAGTCAAAAATAAATCTACTGAAGGGCCTATGACTGAAATCATTGGTGACCGCCATATTTATGTTTATGGAACAGATGGAAATCCAAGCAAAGAAGAACTTGGAAAAAGAAAATTAATTGCAGAACAAGCAGCAGACTGGAGTTATTATAGGGGCGATTTTATGGGTAGAGTGATGGTTTTCCCTCGAGTTCTTTCAGATAAAGAAGTAAGACCAAATGATATCGAACGCTCTCATTTGGTTCTTTTTGGAACTAAAAACACAAATAGTATGATTGCCAAATATGCTACCAGTTTTCCTTTTGAGTTAAAAGAAGAGTCTGCAAATTCTTCCAACCTTACCTTTATTTATCCTAATGGAAAAAAATACATTTTAGTATCTTCTGGTATACCTTTTTGGGAAGTTCCTCCATTTGATAATGGACCATTCGGAAGATTAAGGACTTCTGGTAAAGTTGGAATTTTAACCGGATATGGTGACTGGGTTTATTATGACAAAGATTTAAATAACGTAATTTCAACCGCTAGGTTTGATAATAATTGGAAGATTCCAGAAAATGAGGCTAATAAACTAAAGAATATTATTAAAATAAAAGTAAATTGATTTTTTTGGGAATCAAAAAAATCATAAACTCACTGATAGAAACTGAAAAATAATTTAATGAAATTCTAAAGTCATTAGATTTAAAATGAAGAATTAAAAATAAAATTCGACCTTTGTTTTAAATCAAGTATAGCTGAGAATGGAAAGTATTGAGCATCTTTTAAAAAAAACACACAAAGCTGCAGCAACTGTAAGAAGATTGGATAAAGAGCAAAAAGCTAATATTTTAACAGATTTAGCTAAAGAACTATTGGAAAACTCAAATCAAATACTTCTTGAAAATAAGAAAGATTTGGATTTGATGGACCCCAATGATGCTAAATTCGACAGATTGATGCTTAATGATAGTCGAATAATTAGTTTGGCTGACTCTTTAACCCAAATTGCCAAACTCGATGACCCCAGTGGAAAAATTCTTAGCGAAAGAATCCTAGAAAGTGGATTAAGATTACAAAAAATTAGTGTCCCAATGGGCGTAATTGGAGCTATTTTTGAATCTAGACCAAACGTGACTATCGATGTGGCCTCACTTTGCATAATGTCTGGTAATGCTTGTGTATTGAAAGGAGGAAAAGAAGCTTATTTTTCGAATAAACTTTTAGTGGCTTTAATTCATGAAGCATTGCTTAAAAACGGAATTTCTTCAGATGTTGTGTTGCTTTTACCGACAGAAAGGAAATATTTATTAGAAATGCTACAAGCAGATAAATTTGTAGATTTGGTAATTCCTAGAGGCTCACAAGCTTTAATTGATTTTGTGAGAAGTAATTCTAAAATCCCTACCATTGAAACAGGAGCCGGAGTTTGCCATACTTTTGTTGAAAAAACTGCAAATTTAGACATGGCGAGTGAGATAATTATAAATGCTCGAGCTTCAAGGCCTTCTGTTTGCAATTCTTTAGATTGTGCAATTATTGAAGAGTCAATTTTAGAGAACCTAGTTCCGAAATTATTAGAAGGTTTTGAAAAATACAATATTGAAGTTTTTGCAGATGAAAAGGCTTTCTCCGTTTTTAATAAAAATGGATTTAAAAACCTTCAAGCTGCTAAAGTCGAGGACTTTGGCAAAGAATGGCTCAACTATAAAATATCATTAAAAACTGTTTCAAATTTTGAGGAAGCCCTAGAGCATATTGATTCTTATTCATCCAAACATTCAGAAGCTATAATTACCGAGGATAAATTATTAGCAGAAACGTTCCTCGAAGAAGTAGATGCTGCTAGTGTTTATCACAATGCCTCAACAAGATTTACTGATGGAGGTGAATTTGGCCTTGGTGCAGAAATTGGAATCTCCACTCAAAAACTGCATGCACGTGGACCTTTTGCCCTCGAAAAATTAGTTACTGAGAAATGGATTTGTAAAGGAGAAGGTCAAGTAAGATGGTGATTTTCGGTTATCTGTTATCCGTTATCTGTTATCCGTTTTCTGTTATCTGTTATTTGTTATTTGTTATTTGTTATCTGTTATGGCTTATCAATTATAGGAAACGTCTTATCTAAGATATTGGGTTTAATTAGCATTTGGCTCAAAATTCTCTAAAATTCAATTTATTTTTACAATAATTTTTCGTTCTGTATAATTTTCAGTTCGATACTCTACTATATATATGCCAGCAGCTAAAGCAGTAAGGTTCAGTTGATAATGCGGTGGGTTTATATGGTGAATATCGAAAAGCTGGATGCCATTTAAATTAAATAATGTAATTGAAGCATTATTTAGGGGAGAGCTGACAGTTAGATAGTTTGGTGTTGGATTGGGGTATACTAAAAACTCTGTTTTCTTTAGTATAGGGTTTGCAGTTACCAAATTTTCACAAGAAGTTGGAGGTGATTGAAATAAATGAAATAATCCGATTTTAGAAGTGAAAATACCATAATGATCATGAGCTACATTTGGAATTGTGTACAATGAATGAAAATTAACTATTTTTAAGCCATAATATGACTTTAGATAATTAAAGTAAATAATTCCCCTTTCTAATCTTTCTCTTCCTTGTAACTTAGCTTCGCATGTTGTATCTAATGAAGCAGATCTGGGATTGTTGTCGTTTTCACCTAAAAGGTAAATAACCTCTCTTTTCTCTAACCTATTTCTTATTGATTCTGCACCAGATAAGGCTGGATAATTAAATAAATTTCCCAAACCAAATTTCCAGTCATTATACTCTAGGCAACTAGTGGAGGGAATTGCAAACTGATTTGTTGTTCCTTCAATTACTCTTTTATTGTCCAAATAGAGATACGAACTTGTGCTGCCAACTATAAATTTTGTACTGATTTGGTATTTTGCACATAAAATATCAACAACTGGTGTTGTAGCAGAATATCTATTAGTTACTTGCCCTCCTGCTGAAAATCCAGCAAAAACTATTGATTTTAGATTGGGTAAATTATTTGCAAGTCTTAACATGATTGTATCTAAAAC
>JANNWE010000746.1:0-2235 GCA_031414675.1 Cytophagaceae bacterium | reverse complement strand
ATAAAATCCTTAATGGCTTGAATAATGGAGCAAAGTCAATTACTTTGAAAAAAGGTTTTATGGCTACTTTGGCTGAAAACGAAGACGGCACGGGTGAAGGCTTTAATTACATGGCCTCAGTGAGTGATATATCCATAAACCTTGCTTTGGTTTTACAAAATAAAGTGTCATTTATTCGAGTTTTGCCACTTCCAAGCTCGGTTGTGTTGAAAAAAGGAGCTGGTGCAACCAATAACGACGAAGTTGCCGCCCTTAATGTTAGCTGGTTTTACGACTGGGGGCCCAATGATGAATCAACCCCCACGAGAGAGTTCGCACCAATGGCATGGGGTTCAGGTGGAGCCTCTGATGCTACTGTAAATAGTGTCATCGCCAAAAATTCACTAACACATTTTTTGGCTTTTAATGAACCCGATAATAAAGGTCAAGCGAATATCACTACTACCGCCGCCGTGCCATTATACAAAAATCTATTGCGAGCGGGTCATCGTATGGGTTCGCCTGGATGTACAGAATCACAATATAGAGTTTGGTTATCAGAATTCACAAATTTTGCGAACCAAGATAAACTTAGAATTGATTTCGTTGCAGTTCATTGGTATGATTGGGGCAACTGGTTAACAGGTCTAAATCCAAACCCTGACCCCGTTGCAGTTTTCAATCGATTTAAAACTTACCTCAATAATGTATATGCTCTTTACCAAAAACCCATTTGGATTACAGAATTCAATGCCAATATAAACCGTTTACCTGCGGTTCACGAGGCATTTATGAAATTAGCTTTGCCCTATTTAGACGCTAATCCACAAATAGAACGCTATGCTTATTTCTTCGGAAATGACATTCCATCTCGTTCAAATAATGGTTTAACATCGATTGGACAAATTTATAGTAATCATGTATCCAGTCCAGCTTATCCTGAAAATATCGTTGATACTCGTCCAGTTTTTCCAGATTTAATTTCTTGGAATACCTCAACTCAAATTAATGGTGGAGAATCAAATATGAATTTCCAACCTAGTTTTCTTGATGCTTCTTTAACCTTAGCAGCAGGCCTTAATAGAGGGGCTGGAGTTTCATTATCTGGACTAGTTTCCAATGGATATTGGGGTGCGTCTGATTGGTCAAATTCAACAGCAGAGGATGGCATAACTAAAAAGAAGTTTTTAACATTTAGTGTAAAAACTGCAAATGGAAAAGTTGTAAATTTTGCTTCTATTAACAAATTTAAAATTCGAATAGCTGCAAACGGTCCTTTAAAATATCAATTTGACTATCAAATAGATGGGGGAGATTTCAAGACGGGTACAACAATTTCTGGCCCTACAGCAATAACTGGCGATTTTAACCTAGGACCCATTGACTTAACTAAAATTTCAGACCTGCAAAATATTCCACCTTCAAAAACTGTCACTTTTCGGATTACACCTTTTGCAGCTTCAGGAACTGGTTTCTTTTATTTTGGTGGCGGAACATTAGATATGGAAGCCGATTTTAGCTTAGGGGGTTCTATTTCTAACTTTTTGCTTAGCAGTGAGCCAAATAATGCTTCACTTTCTGAGAAGCTCTTGGTTTACCCAAATATCTCAAATGAAAATCAAATAACTGTAATTTTTGAAAAAACTTCAAAGGTGAGCCAAATTAATATCTCTAATCTAAATGGACAACCTATAATATCTTATAATTTGCCAATAGGATCAAGTCAAAAGATAATTGAAACTTCCAGAATAAGTAAAGGAAACTACATTTTAACATTAGTTTCAGATGGAAAAGTTCTGAGTAAAAGGTTTATAAAGCTCTAAAATCTTGATATCCGAGATGGTATAATTAATTTTCAAAGTGCTTTTTCTCTTTAAATTGAAAGATTTTTCTATTACTTAGTTTATTCAATTTCCTTTAGAAAGTATATTAATAAATTACTGGCGTCCGATTAAATTATGAAAAAGGAACTTTTAGATGTTAAGTGACTGGTAATCAATATTCCTGTATGGGAAAATCCGAACGGATTAATATTGGTAAAAAGAGGACTCCCCTTCAAATCAAACGTCCTATAAGGGCTTAATATTTAGGTTATTATACAAATAAGACTTGATTTAGTCGGACGCCTATATTAATAAATTATTACTGTCATCCGATTAAATTAAGAAAAAAAAACTTTAGATATTATTTACTTATAATCAATAATCCCGTAGGGATTCAACATTGGTAACAAAAGATACCCCCTTCAAATCAAAA
>JANNWE010000745.1:0-2311 GCA_031414675.1 Cytophagaceae bacterium | reverse complement strand
TCAGGTAAAATAAGAAAATCCAAAATATTCATTTTCAAACTTTTGAATTTACCAAAGGCGAGACTTTTGTTCCTATTAACGCTATGGCCTCCATTAATTTTTCGTGAGGTAACCCAGCATCCATTTGAAAAGTGAACCTACTAATTCCTCCGAGTGCTTCGCTATGTCTCATTATTTTTTGAGCCACTTCTTCTGGTTCTCCCACCACTAATGCTCCTAATTTTCCATTTTGAGCATCAAATCCAGCTTTAGTTACGGGTGCAAAGCCACGTTCTTTTCCAATTTTTGTAAACATAGCCGCATAACCAGGGTAATAACTATTGACGGCTTCTTCTGAATTTTTCGCAACAAAACCCAAAGAATGCAATCCCACTTTAAGCTTTTCAGGGCTATGGCCAGCTTTTCTGCCAGCTTCACGATATAAATCAATGAGGGGCCGAAACCTATGGGTGTCACCTCCAATAATTGCCACCATTAACGGTAAACCCAGCTTTCCTGCTCGAGCAAAAGAAGCCGGAGTACCCCCTACTCCAATCCAAATAGGCAATTTCTCTTGGAATGGCCGAGGATAAATAGCCTGATTCTTCAGTGCTGGACGAAAATTTCCTGACCAATTGACTACTTCATTTTTTTGAATATTTAAAAGCAAGTCTAATTTCTCCGTAAATAAATCGTCATAATCATGTAAATTAAGACCAAAAAGAGGAAAAGATTCCGTGAATGAACCACGACCTACTACCATTTCGGCTCTGCCTTGTGAAATTAAATCTAAAGTAGCAAAGTTTTGAAAAACTCTAACTGGATCAGCGGCACTTAAGACTGTTACTGCACTGGTAAGAATAATTTTTTTGGTTCTGGCTGCGGCAGCAGCCAATATTAATGATGGAGCGGAATCTAAAAATTCCTTTCTGTAATGTTCTCCAATTCCAAAAACATCTAAACCCATCTTATCGGCAAATTCAATCCTTTCGATGAGTTGGTTCAATGATTTTGAATTATTTTTTCCACTCTCAAAGTTGGAATCTACGGATGCTGAAGCAAAACTATCTATACCAATTTCCATAAAAACTTAAATACTACTTATTAATTCTAAGATAAGAAAGACTATTTAATCTACTTTTAAGACAAAAAAACTCTCTAAATTGCTTTTTCCATCACAATAAATTCTAAATGTTGTTTCGGCAAACCAAACGAAATGTCTTCTTTGGGAAAAGGTTTTATTTCGCCTGTAGATGTATATCCTTTACGTTCATACCAAGCAATTAGTTCGTGTCTTATTGAAATAACTGTCATAGAAATTTTTGGCAGCCCCAATTCTTTGGCTTTTGATTCTGCAGCTGCTAACAGTTTTTTACCTATTCCGCTTCCTTGCAAAAGAGGTGAGACCGTTAGCATACCTAAATACAACGCTGTTTTTTGATTTTCAAGCAATACACAAGCTTTAATTTCTCCATTTTCTATGTATTTTAGAAAAAAAGTGGCAGGCTTATTCATTGTTTCTTGTAATTTCTCCAGATTTGTCCGTATTCCTTCAAAAAAATCAGCCTCCGTAGTCCAACCATTTCTTGAGTGTTCGCCTCTGTATGCAGAGTTTACCAGATTGGTTATTTCCTCAGCATCCTTTAATTCTGCTATTTTAATCATCTCCTTATTTTATTTTCTTAATTTCAAAAATTCAGTCTTTGTGCCATTAAAAACATTAAAATCAACTTTTGAGCGAATTCCATTGACTGTGGCAGCCTCGCTTATTTGCCAAAAACACCATTCTTTTTTAATTTTTGGTTCGCTACCTCCAGAATAATTGGCCACCCAAATCGGATACTCATTAAAATAGCCCTCTAAATTATCACGATAAAAACTTAAGTTGGTATAAATAATGGGTTTCATTTGATATTTTTTTTCCACCACTTTCAACCAGCTCTTTAGACCCCCCCTAATTTTTTCCTTTGACATTTTATTATCAGTTTCAATATCAATAACAGGCGGTAGATCGCCCTTTGATAATTTAACTTTTTCGCAAAAATGATTAGCTTGCAACAGAGCATTTTTATGAGGTAAATAAAAATGATATGCACCCCTAATGATTTTGGCATCTTTTATTCTTACCCAATTTTGTATAAAATTTTGGTCTAATAAACTTGTACCTTCGGTGGCTTTTACAAATGCAAAATCTGCATCAAAAGCATATTCTAATAAATAGTCTTTATCATTAAATGTTCGTACTTCTTTTCCAATAGCCACTTCTGTGCCTACGCCGGCTGGTGTAAATATTGCCGGCATTCCATATCCAGCAGCCATACACCTTGTTGCC
>JANNWE010000744.1:0-21479 GCA_031414675.1 Cytophagaceae bacterium | reverse complement strand
TAGCCTCTGGTATGCCAGTACGAAGGGTAACTTACATTTTTGGGATGATCAATAATTGTTATGGATATATCTTCTGCTTGTATCTTTCCTTGTAGTGTAACCCAAGGTGATCTTTTTCCCCAGGTGGCTTCTCCAACTATTCCTTCAGCGTTTAAATAATCTCCTGTAATTCCATCATTATTTAACTTAGGGACAGTGGTGGCGAGACCTGCTGCATCAGTAAAAATTTCTGGTTTATTACTTGGCAACTCCAATTCTCTGGCAACTCTTATTGCAAAAAAACCATCTTTCACATCTTTAAAAACAACTTTTTGTTTAGCAACTGTTAAAGTAGTGATTCTATCTACAATATTTGAATTATCATTTCCTAAAAATACTAAAGTGGTTTTTTCTAGCATCATTAGCTCTCCATTTTTATCCAACCAATCGGCAGTTACCACAATTTCTCCTTTATTTTTTCCAGATTTTACTTTTTCAATTCCCGTGTGAATTATAGTTCCGAAGGTTCGCTTATCACCAGATTTTTCAACTTCAATAGAATTATTCCAAAAATCATGGCCGTTTGCATCTTCATAATTTAGCCATATTCCAACATGATGGGGGTGATCTACTCGCTCGCCAACACGGGGATCCATAGGCCAGCCTCTAGTTACTAATGTTCCATTTGGAGAATAAACTGGATAAAGCACGGCCTTTTTTAAAACATCTTTTCCTGGATAGAAATAATTGGTAAACAATTTACCTCCAATTTTAACCGAAATCTTCTTTTCGGAAGGGAGATTAGTAATTTCAACTTTCTTTTGACCAAAAACCGAAAGAGCTATTAATGATAAAACTAAGGCATTCTTAAGCATAATTATAAAAGATTGAATAAATTATTGATACAAAAATATACTATTTATTTTAAATTTTTACTAAAATATTTAGTTCTACAACAAATAAAATTCCTTAAAATACATTCAATTTAATTAAATAGAAAAGTACTAAAGAAATAAGATTGAAACAAAAAAAAGGCGGCTATTTAGCCGCCTTAATAATTTAAAATCAATTTTTTATTTGATGGTAAAACTGGTTTGACCAATTCTAAAGCCATCGGCATAAAGTTCCACTTTATAAGCCCCTTTTTCATAGTTTGAGCCTCTATTATAAATATATTCAATGGTTTGACCATTATTAGAATACATTATATTTTGCTTAGCAGTATAAATTGTTTCTTTGCCTCCAAAATTAAATGCACCCGAACCTGTGGCCATATCTGAAATTACACTTCCAGTAGGATCTATCATTCTCAGATATACAGTTTTGTTTTCTTTTTTTGTTAAGGGATTTTCAGCCAATTTAAAAGCAATTTTAACTCTATCTACTCTTCTTGCCTTAAATTCCTCCCCATCTCTTTCTTTTCCTCTTGAGTTAATAGCTGAAATCGAATAATTCATGGGTCTTAATGCTGCTGCTAACGTAACTTTCTCAGATAATTCTTTATTTTGAACAGTAGTTTTATAAACCGAATCGGCTAAAATTTCTTTTTGGCTTCTTAAATCCGTATTTGAACTTTTTAATCCTGTATTTTCAGAATTTAATACTTGGTTTTGATTATTCAATTGGGCATTTTCTTCTCTTAGTTTTGCTAATTCGGCATCTTTTTCTAAAAGTAAAGCTTCATAATTCTGAATTTTACTCTGATATTCTTTTGCATTAAAGCTTTTTGAGGACATTAACTGCCTTTTGTCTTTTTCTAATTGTGCTTTTAGTGCTTCTAAACCTTCTACCTGACCACCCAATGCCGTAACTTCTGCAATTTTAGCATCTAATTGTGCTGAAATAGAATCTAATTTAGTATTAGTCCTTAATAATTCTTGAGTCTTTTCTGTGATTGATACATTTTTTAGGCTTGATTCTTCTTTTTCATTAAAATACAAATAACCGAAAATACCAGCCAATGCTAAGGCCAAAATTAACCCTGCCTTTACAACTGTATTGCTACTTTGATTTGATTCTTCCATTTTTTAATAGTTTATATTTGGTTAGACTTTAGCAACAAAAATATACTTTTTTTTTTGTTTTCTAAATGTTTGCTCAAAATTAATGAATTTAAGGTATTTTTATGTTTATTACTTTAATCTTTTATTTTTTTTGTTATTAATCAAATATTATGGCCATAAAAAGCAAACTAAGGAAAGAGTACATTATTGTATTAGTTGCAGCTTTAGGGTATTTTGTTGATGCTTACGACCTGATTCTTTTTGTAGTAATTAGAAAATCAAGCCTTCTTAGTTTAGGAGTTTCTGAAGTTGATATTTCATCTATTGGGCTCTCTTTGTTTAACACGCAAATGATTGGAACATTTTTTGGAGGCATCTTTTTTGGCATTTTAGGAGATAAGAAAGGTCGATTGTCTGTTTTGTTTGGTTCAATTTTGGTTTATTCACTTGCAAATTTAATGAATGGCGGAGTTACTGAATTATGGCAGTATTTTGTTTTGCGTTTTATTGCTGGCTTTGGATTAGCAGGCGAATTGGGAGCTGGCATAACACTAGTTGCCGAGGTGATGCCCAAAAAATATAGAGGATATGGTACAGCAATTGTTGCAGCTGCTGGCGCTTTTGGGGCTTTTTCGGCAGGATTAATTGGAGATTTAACTCCTTGGAGGTTATCATTTGTTATTGGCGGCTGTATGGGATTACTCTTATTGTTTTTAAGAATGGGCACTTTTGAGTCAGAATTGTTTATAAAAACAAAAATAAGTACAACTGGAAAAGGGGACTTTTTGTCTTTGTTTACCCATAAAAACAAATTTCAACGTTATTTTGCTAGTATATTAATTAGTTTACCAATTTTTTTTACCATCACAATATTAATGCAATTGGCCCCTGAAGTTGCTAAAGGATTAGGACTTCGACAAGAGATTAAAGTAGGCTCGGCGGTAATGTTAGTGTATTTGGGATTAACTTTTGGTGATTTATCTTCTGGAATAATTAGCCAAATACTAAAAAATAGGAAAAAAGCAATTCGTCTTTTTCTACTATTAAGTGTCTGTTTTATTAGTATTCATTTGAATAGTTATGGAATAAGTCTGCTATGGCTTTATGTTTCTTATGTTTTTTTAGGATTTGGAGCTGGTTATTGGGTAAGTTTAATCACTTTATCGGCCGAACAATTTGGCACTAATCTTAGGGCAACGGTTGCAACTACCATTCCTAATTTTGCTCGAGGAGCAGTTGTTCCAATTAGCATGTTTTATCAATGGATATTAAATAATTTCACAAATAATAATGTAATTCATTCAGCAATTTATACTGGTATTTTATGTTTAAGTTTAGCTTTTGCTGCAACATTTTTCATAAAAGACACTTTTTCAAATAATCTAGATTTTATAGAATAAAATGGCTTTAATATCAAAGAAAAAAATTCCTTTTAAAATTTCAAATAGACTTAGAAGATATTTGATAAAGTATGATAGAGACCGCTTTTTGCCTCTTAAGTATTCTGACCTTCTGCGATATGATAACAAAATAACTTTGTATGACAAAAACGGAAATGACACCCTTTGGGAAACCGTATTTTATGCTCAAAGCGAATTATTGGAAATCTATGAAAACCTAAAAACAATTTATGCCGATTTAAAAACGGATGGAGATGAATCAGTAATAAAACATTTAGTTGTAGATAGGGTAGATGTCTGCACCTATGCTAACACCTCGCCTTTTCGTATAAGAATTAGTAATATGGTAAACGATAATTATGATTATTTTTACATTAAAAAAGCGGATGCTTCGAGAATATATGGTTTGGAATTAGAACATTTGCTATCTCCAAATGTAATATCTTATGTGAGCCATGAAGACACCTTGGTGGAAGAACATATAGCTGGAATTACAGGTGATTTATTTATGCAGAACCATTTATCGGACCCTAATTTGAATCCTATAAGGCTTACAAAAGAATTTATAAAATTTAATGAAAGATGTTTTGTGCGGCTTTTAGGAGATATGCATTCTTCTAATTTTGTGATAATTATTACTCCAGATTTTGAAGATTTTCACTATAGAATTAGGGCTATAGATTTTGACCAACAGTCCTATGAGGCTTCAAAGTCTGTGTATATGCCACAATATTTTAAACAAAACAATGCAATTATTGATTTAGGGATGAAATATATGACTCCTGAATCGGTAAAACAATATCAAACAGAAGAACGCTCTTTAATTTCTAATAGAATGAAGGCGGAAAAAATAAGACTGGGTGATTTAATAGAAATTATGAAAAAAGATAAGATTTATTTAGAAGAAAATCTTGAGCTTTTAAAAGAAGACTTGGCTTCACATTACAAAAATTCTAATTTTCTAGCCTGCCAAAATATGGGCGATGTGTTGGAATTAAGTCTAAAATTGGTTAGTATCCATTAAGATTTCATAAACTTAACCAGTAATATTTCAATAAATAAAAATAATAATGCAGCAATTATAAAATATTTCCATAAAGGCTTTGCCATAGTGGTATCTCTAAATGCTTCTACAAAATTCCCATCTCTTACATCATTATATATTGTAACATTTTTTTGATTTTCAAATATTTTTTTCAGCTCCTCTTCTGAATAAACATTTAATTTTGACTCTTGATCATCATGATTTAATGCTATAGTTTTTAAAGTTTTGCCATCAATTACTAAGTCAAAATAGCCAGAATCATAAAGTTGTCCATCTGTCAATTCCGAAGATTTTGGCAATTCCAATATTAAAGTCTTACCATTCATTCTTTGAACAGGGATTATCTCCAATTTCCCACTTTTTAGTTTATAAGAGGCATTTTTAGGAGAATTGGGCATGAAAAAACTCAAGTTGGTGTCATTGAAATTATATGCCAATTTATCTGCTTTGCTACTTAAATAAGCCATTTTATAAAGAGTAGGTACAAAAAAAGCATGTTCAGCAAAGTTTCCAAATTTTGGATTGAGAGGTGTTGCTAAAAGATAAATGGCTCCATCGCCTACTTTGGTTTGAGTCAGAAAATTATCTCCATTTTTATAGGTCAATAGTTTTTCTCCTACCCCATTCCAATGTAAAATAGCTTGTCCATTTGGAAGGCTTACAATGCTATTGAAAGTGCCCTTTTCAAAAACATCTTCATAAAATGGGTTGGACTTGATGGGTTCGCTTATATCAATAAATTTTTTAGGGTCCGGCAATTCATTAAAAGCCGTTAAATTCTGAATACCATATTGATTTAAAAAAGATTGCAAACTAGCAGATGAAGGATTTTCTGAAGGGCTAATAAAAACATTTCCTCCACCGCTCAAAAATGATTCAAGACTAATTTTTATTTGTGAATCAATAGTGCTTATTCCTTCTAAAATCACAAAATCGGCATTTTTAATTTGCTCAGGGTCTACATTGTTAATGCTATAAGAAGAGTAATTAAACAAGCTATCATTGGCATACATTTTTGAAAGATAATTTTGCGAACTTTTTTGATTAAACAAATGAAGTACTCTGATAGTAGGAGATGCATTTAAAACAAAAAAATATTCATTGTCGAAAGTCACTGGCTGATCGTCAAATTCTATTTTTGCCTTATGTACTCCTTTCTCTTTTACAGTAAAATTAAAAATTGCCTTCGAAAAAGAGTTAGGGCCAATGTTTACAGAAGAAGTGGAGGACTGAATTCCATCTAAATACAATTTCAAAGGTAGTTTGTCTACAGATTTAGATCCTGAATTAAAAACTTTCACATTCAAGACATTATTTTGCATCTCTCTTAGCAGTGGAACTGTTAACCACACCGAATCAACAAAAACGTTTTGGGATGCTTTGCCAACCACAGGAATAAAATGAACGTGATCTAAAGAATCTATTTTTAGATCTTCTAAACGACCAACGGTGCTTTTTTGAAAATCAGAAAACCAAAAAAGATGATTTTGAGAAGTGGAATTATACTTTTGGGCTATTGCGTGTTGCCTTTTATAAACATTTATTAAAGACCTAGGACTTTCGGAGAAATCTACACTTGTAAGTCTATCTTTTATTTTTGATGCATTGAGCACAAACTGATCTTGACCGTCAAAATCATTGGTAGAAAGCTGAATATTAGCAGATTTATTAAAAATAGAAAGCAATTCATCAATTTTTATAATAGCTAAATCTAAAAATCTTTTACTTTCTGTGGTATTTTGCATGCTCATGGAATTATCTAGATAAATTCCGTTTATTCCAGAGTTTTTTAGATTTTTAAGATCCACCCCATTATTTTTTACCGGCTGGGCAAAAGCTAAAATCAAAAATAATAGGAAGAGCATCCTACTGGCCATAATAAGCCACCTTTTAAGTTTTCTAAAAGCTGATGTCTTTGTTTCTACTGCTTTTAATAATGCTACATTTGAAAAAAATATTTTTTTTGTTCTCCTAAAATTAAATAAATGTACGATAAGCGGTATGCTTAAAGCACAAAGGCCCCATAAAACATTAGGAAACAGAAACTGCATATTGTGAAATTTTAAAATTATATTCTTTAAGCCTATTCTTCAAAAATAAAAAATGGTCTTAACCCAAAACTTAGCATCTTTTTATATTCTTTGTTTAATATTTTCAAACATTTGCACTAAAGTGGTTTCTAAATCATATTTCCAGGTCCATTCAGGATAATGCAATTTAAATTTATTTAAATTTGAAATATACCATATATGGTCACCAATTCTATTGTCATCTGCATAACTGTAATTCATTTTGTTTCCAGTTATTTGTTCACAAAGCTTAATGCCTTCAATCATGGAAACATTCGAAAATCTTCCTCCACCCGCATTATACACTTCGCCTGGCTTGGGATTTTGATAAAAATGCCAAAACATATTAACTAAATCCCAAGAGTGAATATTGTCTCTAACTTGCTTGCCTTTATAACCAAAAATTGTATACTGATTTCCTGTTATGGCACATTTCATAAGATAGGCCAAAAAGCCGTGCAACTGTGCTCCGGAGTGGTTAGGCCCTGTTAAACAACCTCCTCTAAAAACACCCGTTTTCATTCCAAAATACCGACCATATTCTTGCACTAATACGTCTGCAGCAACTTTTGAAGCTCCAAATAAGGAATGTTTGGTATGGTCAATACTCATTAACTCATCAATTCCATTTTCAAAGTATTCATGATTTTCTGCTATTTCCCATCTGGTTTCTTGTTCAACTAATGGCAAAAAATTCGGATTATCTCCATAAACTTTATTAGTAGAAGTAAAAATAAAAACGGCATCTGGACAAAATTTTCGAGTCATTTCAAGCATTACCAAAGTACCATTTGCATTTACTGTGAAATCCATAAATGGCTCTTTTGCGGCCCAGTCGTGACTGGGTTGTGCCGCAGTGTGAACAACCATTTTTATATCTGAACCATATTTTTGGAATATTTTGGAAATCTGTTCTTCAGATCTAATATCTGAATTGTGATGCTCATAGTTTGAATATTGCTCTGAAATTCTATTTCTATTCCAATCTGTTGAAGCTTCTTTTCCGAAAAAATATTGCCTTAAATCGTTATCAACACCAACAATTTTGTCAAATTTTTCACTTAAAAATGCTACAGATTCACTTCCAATTAAGCCTGCAGAACCTGTTACTATTGCTACGCTCATTTAATATGTGTATAATAAAAATGATTTTACAGCGTAACATTTAGCTAAACTGTAAAATCATTTTAGTTCTAAAAATTGTTTATTTATTTATGCCCCTAAGCTATCCACTTTAGCTTTTCCATATAATTTTTCACGAATAGCGGCAGCACGCTTTTCATTTTCAGGTTTTGCTGTGTAAACATTTTTTAATTGTGCCGCAGCTGAATCTGGATGAACTCCATAAACATAGGTATCTCCTTTATTTACATCATCTTGATCTATTGAATTTGTATTTTGATAGGTACAAGAAGAAACAGTCAACAAGGAACCTAGTAATATAATAATGCTATTCTTTTTCATTATAAAGCTTATATCTTTTAAATTTACACAAATTTAAACTTAGCATTCCAAAAAGCCAAAGTATATTGAAACTTATTCAGTAATAAGGTAATATTTTATTTCTTTTGCAGCTATGATTTCATTGGTTGAATGTTTAAATTTGCCAATTTTAAGTCAAAAAAATAGGATGAATTCTCTTGTTTAAAAAATAAATAGATGAAATACGATGTAGTTATAATTGGCGGGGGAATAGTGGGTTTAGCTACCGCTCTAAATTTAAAATTATCAAAACCCAATCTCAGATTGGTGGTTTTGGAAAAAGAAGACGAATTTTCGAAACACCAAACAGGCCATAATAGCGGTGTAATTCACTCAGGGCTATATTATAAACCAGGTAGTTTAAAAGCTATAAATTGTATAAATGGTTATCAGATGTTAGTTAAATTTTGCCAAGAGAATGAAGTTCCTTTCGAAATTTGCGGTAAAATAGTGGTTGCAACAAAGAATGAGCAATTGCCGATGCTAGATACTCTTTTAGAAAGAGGGAAAGCGAATGGTCTAGAAGGACTTCTTAAAATTAACGTAAACCAAATAAAGGAAATCGAACCCTATGTAGCTGGATTAGCAGGAATTAAGGTACCACAAACTGGAATTGTGGATTATGTGAAGGTATCTTTAAAGTATGTAGAAAAAATTAAGAATCTTGGAGGAGAATTGCTTCTAAATCAAAAGGTTGTTTCAGTTAGTCATCTAAATGGAACATCTAATGTGGTTACAACGAAAGGTAGTTTTGAGACAAAATTAATTATTAATTGTGCGGGTCTTTATTCCGATAAAATTGCTGAATTGACTGAAACTACAAAACTGGATTTAAAAATAATTCCATTTAGAGGTGAATATTTTGAATTAAAACCTGAAAAGCAATATTTGGTTAAAAACTTAATTTATCCTGTTCCAGATCCTAATTTCCCTTTTTTAGGCGTACATTTTACAAGAATGATTGGCGGAGGTATTGAAGCAGGCCCAAATGCCGTTTTAGCATTCAAGCGAGAGGGATATTCAAAGTTAGGAATACATTTAGGAGAGTTAGCAGAGACGTTGACTTGGCCGGGATTTAGAAAAGTTGCCGCTAAATATTGGAAAACTGGTATCGGGGAGTATTATCGTTCTTTTTCTAAAACAGCATTTACTAAGGCACTCCAGGAGTTAATTCCCGATATTCAATCGAATGACCTAATTTCAGGTGGTGCAGGTGTGCGAGCCCAAGCTTGTGATAGGAGCGGTGGTTTATTAGATGACTTTTCAATTTTAGAAAACAAACAAGCCATAAATGTTTGTAATGCACCTTCTCCAGCCGCAACTTCTTCATTGGCAATAGGAAAAACGGTGAGCGATATGGCTTTATCTAGATTATAAATTAATGTCGTTTAGTAAAGGAATTTGTATTTAGTTAAACCTCAGCCTAAATCCCTCTCGTGAGGAGAGTGACTTTAAAGCTGTAATTTGCTAAACGACATTGGATTGTAAATCTATAATTTTAAGGCAATTTAAAGTGCAAATTTTAATAAAATTGGATTAGCTTTGTTTTTTGTTAATTACTTTTTAGATGTCTTTTGAAACTCTTATTTTTTTTAATCTTGGAATTTATCTTATAGGATTTGTTGTCTTATTGGGCATAGGTAATTCTGTTTTTAAAGAATTTTCTGGTTGGATTTCAACTTTTATAAATCTTCTGGGTGTAATTACCTCATTAAGTCTTCAGTTAAATACTTCAGAAAATTGGGAAGTATCTTATAAATGGATACAAATTGGGGAAACAATTATTAACTACGACTTTATAATTGACAATCAAACCATTTTTATGCACCTTGTTGTACAGGTTGTATCAGCCTTTGTTCAACTATTTTCAATTAAATATCTTGAAAAAGATTTTGGAATAAATAGATTTTTTGCTTTCATTAATTTATTTATTTTTTCAATGCTCGGTTTAGTGGTTTCCAATAATTTATTGCAACTATTTATTTTTTGGGAACTCGTGGGCTTTTGTTCTTACTTATTAATTGGGTTTTGGTATGAAAAGAAATCTGCAAACGAAGCTTCTTTAAAAGCTTTTCTAATGAATAGATTCGGAGATGCCTTTTTTTTGATAGGAATTATTCTTTTCTATAGTTTATTTAAAACATTGAATTTTAGGGAGTTAAGTGAAGTATTAACCACGCAAACAGTGAATGGTTTTGAACAAATTCCTAAGCTTGACCTAAAAAGCTTGGCAATCTTTCTGATTTTTGTTGGAGTTATGTCAAAATCGGCACAGTTTCCTTTTGAAACATGGTTACCTGATGCAATGGAAGGTCCAACTCCTGCCTCAGCTTTAATTCATGCCGCTACAATGGTAGTTGCAGGAGTATTTCTTTTGGGCAGAATTGCCCCTATTATTACACCACAAGTTGGAACAATTATAGCCTTTATTGGAGCTTTTACGAGTATTATAGCTGGATTTTCTGCTATTTTTCAATATGACATTAAAAAAGTATTAGCTTATTCTACAATTTCTCAAGTAGGACTAATGGTAGCAGGAATTGGAATAGGAGCCATAGGTGCTACATTCTTCCATTTAACTACACATGCTTTTTTTAAAGCTGGCCTATTTTTGTGTGTAGGTGTAGTAATCAATTATTTTAATCATGAGCAAGACATGAGAAAGATGGGGAATTTGATAAAAAAATTACCATTTGTTTTCTATGCTTATTTAATTTGTGGTTCATCACTCATTGGTTTACCATTTACAAGTGGCTATCTTTCAAAAGAGTCAATTTTAAGTGCATCAGTAAATTTTGCCTATATGGATGGTAAAATTACTTACAAGATATTAATACCAATATTTTTGGCTATTTCTTCTTTCATCAGTACTTATTATATTGTAAGGCAGTTTGTTATGGTATTTTTTCAAAGACAAGATGATCCTGTGGAGAAAATTTTCGGTAGTACTAAACGGACCTTTGAAAATGTTGTAAAAACATTTCAAAATATACTCAACGCCGAAAATAAAAGTGTTGGAGAAGATAATTTTATACGTTTTTTCCGTAACCTAGGTATTTATGAAGTTTCTATCTTATTTATGGCCTTCTTATCTACTTTTTTCTTTTTTTCTGATTCTCCTTTACATTTTGATTCAGTTTGGTTTTTGTTAAAATTTAAAGCCTCAAAACAAGTTATTGATTGGATACCTTTAGCAGTAACTTTATTAACTTTGATAGCACTCTTGATTTCTTTCAATTTGACGACTGAAGAGATAAGAAAGTTTTATTTTAAGGAAAAATCTAAAGGTTGGAGAAGAAGTATTCTTAGACTTGGCTTTCATCATTTTTATTTGGATAGTTTTCTTCAACGGTTTTTCACAAAATTGTTTATTGGGGTTCCCATAGCAAATATGAATTCTGTATATTCCAACGAAAAACACATTCGCTACAAGTATATAAAGGGACTGACAAACACTCTTTTGAATATTGAAAAAAATGGAATCGAATTAATTATTACAAGAATAATTAAATTTGTTTTGGATATTGCATCAACAATTATTAAAATAGAAGTTCGAATATTGGATGCTTTTGTAATTAAATTTTCAATTGGAATTAAAAATTCAGGGAATTTTTTAAGAAAAATTCAAGGGGGTAATTTACAGTTTTATTTGCTAGGAATGTTGTTGATAGTATTAGCTATGGTTTTAATTAAAATTATTATTTTTTAAATATGCAATCTGGCCTGCTTAATTCTCTATTAATTATCCCCATGGTAGCAGCCATGCTTATTTTGGTTTTGCCTGAAGTGTACAGAGTCTCCTTTAAATGGATTTCATTGATAGCTCAGATTTTGATTATGATAAATGTAATTACAATAGCAAGTAATTATGTAAGTTCAGTTCCAGGTTATCAATTTATAGAGCATTATGAATGGATACGACTTTCATTAGGGAAAAAAGCACTATTATCTATTGATTATATCATTGGGGTTGACGGGATAAGTTTGCCAATGGTAATACTTAGCTCATTGATATTTTTAGTTGGCAATATTTCATCTTTTTCAATTAATAAAAAAGAAAAAGCATACTACTCTTTGTACTTGCTTCTTACTTCGTCGGTAATAGGTTCTTTTATAGCTATAGATTTCTTCTTGTTTTTTTTATTTTTTGAATTTATGCTATTGCCCATGTATTTTTTGATTGGAATCTGGGGAGGTCCAAATAAAGCTTACGCATCATTAAAATTCATAATTTATACCCTGGTAGGGTCAATACTTATTTTGGTTGTAATGATATTATTATCAATGTCGTATACTGATTTGTTTTTTACAAATGAATATAAAAAAATTGTTTTCAGCTTTGATTTTAGATTATTAAACGACTCAACAAATATTATTAAAAATTCGATTCTTAGTATTGAAAATCCTGTTTATTTATTCGGAATTAAGGCTCGTTCTTTAATGTTTATATTATTGTTTATTGGTTTCGGAATAAAGCTTCCAATAGTGCCATTTCATACTTGGTTGCCTGATGCACATGTAGAAGCACCAACTCCAATTTCTGTAATTTTAGCGGGAATTTTATTAAAAATTGGAGGATATGGTCTTATTCGAATTGCTTATGGCTTTTTCCCAGAAACAGCATCAAATTTTACTATTTTAGTGGCTTCTGTGGGACTATTATCAATTCTTTATGGAGCATTTAATGCTTTAGGTCAGACAGATTTAAAAAAGTTAATCGCCTATTCATCAGTTTCTCATATGGGTTTTGTACTATTAGGAATTGCAGCAAATAATGAAGAAGGATTTAATGGTGCTATTTTTCAAATGTTTAGCCATGGAATTTTATCCGCTATGTTGTTTTTAATTGCAGGAGTAATTTATGATAGAACAAAAAATCGAGAGATTGATAACTTTCAGGGACTTGCCAAAACAATGCCTTTATTTACTGTAATGGTCTGCATTGCCTTCTTTGGCTCTTTAGGTTTGCCATCTCTTCCTGGGTTTATTGGCGAATTCTTTACCCTATTTGGGGCCTTTCAATCTTCTTTAATCCCAAAATTTATACCAATTTTTGGAGTATTAGGCATTTTATTATCAGCAATTTATCTTTTATGGACATTCCAAAAAATGTTTTTTGGAAATTATTGGGTTAAAGAAGAATTTAACAATCAAATGATAGATTTAACACAAACCGAACTATTGCTACTCGGCACCTTAAGTATTTTAAGTTTTGTTATTGGAATTTTTCCATCCTTGATTTTTGATATCACAAATCCTACAATTTTAAATTTTTTTGAAGCAAGATGATGATCCAACAGCTCCAAAGTATTTTTAAAAGTTCTCAATTAATTATGCCAGAGCTTATCTTGATTATTGGTATCTTGGGCTTAGTGATTATTGTATCTTTTGACAAAAACAAATCAAATTCCGGACTAAACTTTTTATATTCTTTATCTTTATTATTTATCTATATCTATTATGCTATTGAGCATTATCAATTAAATTTAAAAAGCTCCACTTTTCTTTCAGGTTTTAATAATATGCTGTACATTGATATGGCTAGCCTTTTTTTTAAGCAATTAATTTGTCTCTCAGCTTTTATTGGTATTCTTCATGCTCGATTTTTTAAATTCAAATTTAGTGGTGAATACTATATTTTAATCTTTTGCATAGTTTTAGGATTATCATTTTTAACAATGACTACCCACTTTTTAGTTATTTTTGTAAGTTTAGAAATGGTTTCTATTGCATCTTATGCCTTGGTGTCTTTACAAAAAGAAAAATTTAACTTCGAGGCAGGCATTAAGTATTTAATATTTGGTGCTACGAGTTCTGCTGTTATGCTATTTGGGGTTTCATTGTTTTATGGGATAACCCATTCGTTAAATTTTGCAGATTTGGAGTTTTTAAAATCTTTAAAAACCAACAGTTCAACAATCATTCAAATAATTTCTTTTTTGTTTTTAGGTGGGATACTTTTTAAGTCAGCCGCTGCACCTTTTCACAGCTGGGTTCCTGACGTCTATGAAAGTACACCTGGACCGATTATTTCTTTTTTATCTTTTGCTCCAAAGGCAGCAGCTTTTTTATTAATCGCAAGATTTATCCATTTTTCATCAGTGAGCCTAGAGATGGTAATAATAATTGTGGCGATTCTTTCTTTAGTAATAGGTAATTTATCAGCTTTATGGCAAGACAATACGAAAAGAATGTTGGGTTATTCTGGAATTGCTCAGTCTGGCTTTATTTTAATTGGTTTATTAAGAAATGAAACCAACGACTTTTACGGTTCTTTTTTCTATATTTTAGCCTATTTACCCATTACTATGGGTTCTTTCTTTCTAGCCGACCTTTTATTCAAACAAACTAAAAGCCCAAACATGTCTGATTATAAAGGACTTGGTCAAAAGAATGTTTTTCTAGGAATTAATGCCATAATATTAATGATGGCTTTAATTGGCTTACCGCCTACTTTGGGCTTTTTATCTAAATTAGTGATATTTGGCTCTATTACATCCATTGAAAACTTAAGTTCCAACAGTATGTATATAGCCTTAATAATTTTTGGATTATTAAACACGGCAGTATCTATTTACTATTACTTAAAAATACCTTATTTCATGCTTGTAAAAGGGTCTTATAAACTTAAAGAAGTATCCATCGATTTCTTCTTAACTATGGTTTTAAGTTACTTTAGTATTACAATTGTTTTTCTTTTCTTTTTCCCAGAAAAACTTAGTGAAGCAATAAATTCAATATTATTCAAATAGAGAAATTGATTTTTATAAACAATTAAAGAGCGAGAAAAAATCTCGCTCTTTAAAGCTTTAATATTTAGCTGCTTGTCCAGAGGCTGGAGTGCTTTGCTTAATAAACTCTCTTAAATCTTCATTGGCTTTTTGTAAATCTTCGCGTCTAAGATACATCATATGGCCAGACCTGTAGCCTTTCCAACTCATTCTTTCTTTGGTCTTTCCACCCGGGTCCATCTGCCACATGTTATATTTTGCATTAAAATAGTCACAAGCCCCATCAAAATAACCCGACTGTGTTAAAACTTTTAAATAAGGATTAGCAGCCATTGCAGCTCGCAAGTTTTCTCCTAAATTCACATCATCTCTTTCCCATGGGTTCACGGGGCCAAACATGTTATATTTTAAGTCAGTTTTGAACTTTAACTCTTCTCTTAAGTACATATTTATTGGAGGAGTAAATGAATGAAGCCAAGAGCTTAATTCGGAGTTAAATTCTGGACTTTCTCCGCCATCTTTTGAGTCTATTCCTTTGTATCTTGAATCTAACCTACCCACTGTAAAACCTTGATTTCTTAATAATTCTTTCCAAAATAAACCTAATTCTATTTTAAGATTATTTTTCATTAGAACATCCATAGATAAACCTGAATATTTGGCCATTCTTGCTGCCAAACTTTTCTTCTCTGCTTCAGGCAAAAAACCGCCTTTTGCTAATGCAGGTAGGAGTTCATTTACCGTAAACTGTTCTACTTCAGGCAGCATTTGTTCCAAATCTTTATTTTGAAGGGAAGGTTCTAAAGTTTTATGATACCATGCCACCGCTGAAAAATAGGGCAATCTTAATGCATCTCCCATAGTATCATCACGTTTTATACCTAAGTCAGTGGGAGAAACCAAAACTACTCCATTTAAATACATCCAATGGCTGTTTTGAAGTTCATAGGCCATACCAGAAACCCGATTAGTTCCATAACTTTCACCTATTAAATATTTTGGTGAAGCCCACCTATTTACTCTGCTTACAAAAGTATTTAGCCATTCTGACAAATACTTAATATCAGCTTTTACTCCAAAAAAAGTTGACTTTGGAGTTTCTGGGCTTATTATTCTTGAAAAACCTGTGTTTACAGGGTCAATGAAAATAATGTCAGCTACATCTAAAATTGAAAAAGGATTGTCTTTATATCCATAAGGCTGAATGGGATAGCCTTCATCATCAATATTCAATACCTTAGGACCCGTGTAGGCAATATGCATCCAAACAGAAGCCGAACCAGGCCCTCCGTTGAACGAAAAAATTATCGGGCGTGTGGCCTTGTCTTTCACATCAGTGCGTTCGTAATAAGTATAAAAGCAACTTGCCAAAATTTTCCCAGACTCATCCCACACGGGAATAGTGCCTGCGGTGGCTTTGTAAGGCACTTTTTGCCCCTTTATCGTAACCTCGCTGTTGGTAACTACGCTCATGTCGGGGTTTAATAGCCTAGAATTCGAAATCTGGGGCTTTTCTTCCACTTTGGCTGGCAATACTTGAGGAGTTGGAGCGGTGGAAGGAGGTGTATGTAACCTTTGACTTGGTTGCCCAAACGAAAGTAATGGAGCAAAGGTGATTATTAAAATGACTTTTTTCATTGAATAAGAAATTATAGTTTATTTGTTATAGTGTATTGATTCTAAAAGTAAATCCATATTAGTATCGCTTACAGGAATTTCATATTTGCCGATTGAAATTCTATGATTTCTAATTGATTCGATTTTGTCCAAGTTTACAATAAAAGATTTTTGTACTCTAAGAAACTTTTTGGAAGGTAGTTTCTCTTCAATTCCTTTCAGGGTAGATTTTGTCAATATTGGATGCACTGCGTTATTAACGTAGATTTTTATATAATCTTTTAAGCCTTCAATATGGCTAATTTGATTAAAATTAACTCGAACTAATGAATATTCTACATTAATAAACATATATTCTGGTGAATCTATGTTTGTATCAGATTGTTCCGAAATTAAATTTAGACTTTTATAACTTTCTTGTGCTTTTAATGCTGCTTTAAAAAATCTTTCAAAACTCACTGGTTTCATCAGGTAATCTATCACTTGCAAGTTAAACCCTTCGATAGCATATTGCTCATAAGCCGTTACAAAGATAGTTAAAGGCTTATTCACTAGGCTCTCTAAAAATTTAGTGCCTAACATTCCTGGCATTTGAATATCCAAAAACATCAAATCTATTTTTTCAGCCTCTAATACTTCAATGGCTTCAAATGCATTTTTACAAGTTTTGACTAATTCCAAAAAAGGAATTTGCGAAATGTATTCTTCTAAAAGTTTTCTGGCTAAACTTTCATCATCTATCGCTATGCATTTTAATTTATCTTGCATTGTTATATATTATTTTTTAGTTCAATACTCAATTCCGAGTCGAAATAGCCATTATTTTGATTAATAACCAATTTGTGAGTATTTGGATATAACAGTTCAATTCTTCTTTTCACATTCTTAAGACCGATACCGGAGTTTGGTTCTTTTTCCTCACTAGTTTCTAGCCCTATTTTGTTTTTTACTTTAAAAGTAAATTTATTTCCATAACAAAAAATATTTATCTCAATTGAAGGATTTAGAACATATCCTACTCCATGTTTAAATGCATTTTCTACAAATGGAATTAAAAGCATCGGCTCTATAGTTTTGTTGTTAAAATCGCCATCCATGTTTAAAATGATTTCAACATCTTCCCCAAATCTTATTTTTTGTAATTCTACATAATTTGTTAGATATTTCACTTCTTTATCTAACATAACCTGTTTATTATCAGAGTCATAAAGCATATATCTTATGAGTTCTGATAGCTCCAGTGTTACTCTTTCTGCATTTTTTGATTTGGAACGAATTAAATAAACAATACTATTTAAGACATTAAAGATAAAATGAGGGCTTATTTGAGATCTTAAAAACGAAAGCTCCGACTTTAATCGTTCTTCTTTTTCCTCCTGGTTGGTTCGAGCTTGTCGAGTCATAAAAATAATAAAGCCATATAAAGTACTCATGGAAATAATAAACAAGACCGGGAAAAGAGTCCTTGAATCATAAATTCTTATTGGATATTTATCGACTAAATAATCTTTAATTAAGTAATACGAGATTAGAAAAACTACAAATAGCAATAGTAAGCTGAGTATATATCCAGATATGTTGCCTTTCTTTAAAAACTTATTGATTAAAAAATCAGAATTGAAATAAAAAAATGGGATACTGAAAAAAACTAATGGTAATATTTTAATTAAAATTTCTAATCTTTCCTTATCTTCATCAAAATAGGCATTTAAAATGGGTAAAACCATTAAAAAAAACCAGAAAATTAAATTAAATAAAACTCTAAATAATAAGTCGCTTGAAATTCTTTTATTAATTATTTCCACTTAAAAAATAGTTTACTTTTTAAACAAACTTATACCTTTCATGTAATTTCTGAAAAAAATTAAGACAAAAACTAATATTCCATAGATTTAACAATCATTTCTATCGGAAATTTGAATATCTGCAATATTAAGCCTTTTGTCCTCAATATTCGCTCATTTATCTAAAAACAATTTATTGCAATTGGTTGTTAATTAGTTTTGTATAAAAAATTATTTAAACTAATATGAAATTTAAATTTACACTATTTTCTTTAATCCTCGCCACTTCTACAGTTTTTGGACAGTTTCCTACCACGGCAACTCCCATTATTGAAAAAGGGGACGGAAAAATAACGGGTACGCTGATAGATAGTTTAAGTAAAAACGGTGTAGAGTTTGCTACCTTAGCGCTCTATAAAAGTAATGATTTAAAAAAGCCTATTGATGGGGCATTGACGGATGAGAAGGGGAAATTCATTATTAAAAACATCCCGAACGGTAAATTTTTAGTCAAATTTACATCAATTGGTTACATAGACAAACTGATTAAATTAGAAGAAATTACCAACAAGAACAGCCATATCAACCTTGGAAGTGTAATTTTGAGTTCAAGTACAAAATTATTGAATGAACTGGTAGTACAGGGCCAAGGTGCTATAATTGAAGAGAAAGTAGATAGACTGATATATAATGCAGATAAAGACATTGCAGCTAAAGGAGGAGACGCAACTGATATTTTAAGAAAAGTACCTCTTTTAACTGTAGACTTAGACGGCAATGTTCAATTAAGAGGAAGCTCAAATATTAGAGTTTTAATCAACAACAAACCTTCTTCTATAATGGCAGCGAGTGTGGCGGATGCATTAAAGCAAATTCCTGCAGATCAAATAAAAACAGTTGAAGTTATCACCTCCCCTTCGTCTAAATATGATGCAGAAGGATCTAGTGGAATAATTAACATCATTACAAAAAAGAATAATATTGAAGGATACTCTCTAAATACTGACATTGGAGGAGGAAACAGAGGTGCTAATTTAGGTTTAAACGGGAGTTTGAAATCAGGGAAATTTGGAATGACTTTAGGTGGCTATGGAAGAGCAAATTTTAATCCTTCTTCCACAGAATTTGAACAAAGAACAAAAAATTTAACAAAAAATATTACCACTAAACAATTTGGAGATGCTACAGACCAAATGGTTTTTGGAAGATATTCTTTAGGGGCTGATTATGACATAAAGAAAAATAAATCAATTTCGGGAGGTGCGAGATTTGGCACTAGAAGTTTCAATAGAGATCAGCAACTTAGTATTGAAAGATATGCTGATAATAAACTTATAACCAATACTTTACAAAGAATAGAATCAACAAGCCCCTCTTTAAACTGGGATTTTAATTTAGATTATTTACATATTATAAAGCCTTCAAAAGAATTTAGTATTTCAGCATTGTACAGCAGAAGTTCTGCAAACAGTGATTTTACGAATACTCCTATAGGCAGTCCTGAATTAGAAAAATTAGCATTTACCAACCAGAATGTAAATTTAAATCAAGAATATACCCTGCAAGCGGACTATTCAACTTCCATAAAGAAAAACCAAATGCTAGAGTTTGGAGGAAAAGGCATTTTTAGGGCAGTGAACAGTGATTTTAATTATTTAGTTGGAGGAAAAGAAGTGAATGACCCAAATAGACCAAATGGCTCTTTAGATTATAATCAAAATATAGCAGCTTCTTATTTGTCTTATGCATACGCTACCAAAAATAAGTATAATTTTAAAATAGGTGCTAGATATGAATACACAGATATTAAGGCAGTAGAAAGCCAAGAAAGGCAAATTATTATTCCCTCTTACGACAATCTTGTGCCAAGCGTAAATATCTCAAAAACATACGGAGGGAAATATACAGTTAAAACAGCCTATAATAGAAGAATTCAACGCCCTGGATTGACACAGTTAAATCCAAACTTAAACTTGGTAAACCCTCAAAGCCTACAACAAGGGAATCCAGAATTGGAACCTGAAGTAGCCGATAACATTGAAGCGAGTTTAAGTGCCAGTATAAAAAAGGTATATTTGAACCTTTCAGTTTTTACTAGAATTACCAATAACTCAATTTCACAAATTACAGAGGCATATAAAAAAGATAGTAGTAAATTGTTGACTACCTTTCAAAACGTGGGTTTAGACAAAGCTTATGGAGTAAACTGGTTTGGTAACCTTAGTATCTCTTCAAAGTGGATGTTGAATGGTGGTATTGAAGCTTTTTACAATACTATTACAGGCCAAACAGCAGGCTTAACGGGTAAGTCTGTGGAAATATCGAATCAAGGTTGGAATTTAAATGCTAGACTTATGTCTTTTATGACATTAAAAAATGGATGGCAATTGCAAGCTTTTAGTTTTGTGAGAGGAAGTAGAGTAATGCTTATGGGTCGTCAGGCAGGGTTTGGTGTATATTCAATAGGAGCGAGAAAAGATTTCAAAAACAAAAAAGGAAGTATTGGTTTATCTACTCAAAATTTCTTGACACAAACTATGAAATTTAAAACCACCATGGAGTCTCCACTGTTCTTTCAAAATAATGTAAACAATATGTTTAATAGAGGCATTAGCCTAAATCTTTCTTATAAATTAGGAAAAATGGGTGTTGATGCTATGCAGCCAAAGAAAAAAGCAAAAGGAATTAAAAATGATGATGTGAAAGATGGCGGTGGCGATAGTAATCAATCACAACCTTCGGGTGGTGCTCCTGGACGCGGATAATTTAAATTTTAAGTGAAAAACAGCCTAGAACTAGCCACACAGTGGTTAGTTCTTTTTGGTTTATCAAGCATCCTAATATACAATAAGGTGCAAACCCTTGACACACTTTGCAAAAGGAAGTGTTAGTACAGAGCAAGGTTGTTGTGGATGACTACCCATCTTTAAAAAGCTGGCTGTAAAAGTCTGGACTTACCCAAAGAAAGTCATACGTGACCCTAATGATACTAGTCGAAATTTTATTGGGTAATGTTGTAATGGAAACAAAAGCCTTATTCGGCAAGAAAGTTAATAAGGTAAATTGAGAGTTTATTAACTTACCTTATGAGATATAGACATTATGGACAGAGTTAGGCGGATACTCGAGTGATTACTGTTTAAGAGTAACAAGAACTTACTACTTCGGCCGGCCATATACTCACGAAAAGGAATAGCGGTAATAAGGAAGGTCTTAATGTTTAGAGAGGGTTATAAGAGGATTCAACAAAGTTAGAAACATACAGTAGATTATCAATCTTTGTCTCTTAACAATTATCCAAACATCTTCATTTTTCCATTTTGGGGCATTTTGTTGAATTTCTTCATCATTTTTTTCATTTGCTCAAAT
>JANNWE010000743.1:0-24422 GCA_031414675.1 Cytophagaceae bacterium | reverse complement strand
CTGATATCATGATGGTGAAGCCTGCTTTTGCCTATTTAGATATTATAAAAACACTAAAAGACAATTTTAATATTCCTATTTCTGCCTATAATGTTTCAGGAGAATATGCTATGATAAAAGCCGCTGCCCAAAACGGCTGGATTGATAATGATAAAGCTATGATGGAAATGCTTTTAAGCATAAAACGGGCAGGTGCAGATATCATTTTGAGTTATTTCGCGAAAGAGGCAGCCGTTTTATTAAATGATATTTAAATTCTTATTGGAAATTTTGAGGTTTCTCAAATGGAACATTAGTTTTAAAAAAAATGTAGAAATTTTCAAATAGGATTTTGTATCTATTTCTTAGGTTCGTATTTAAACATTGAAATAGCTGCCTTTCCATTTTTACCTTCAGATGCAATAATTAAATCTCCTTGTGGAGTAAAGCAAATACCTTCTGGCTGCGGAAATTGGTTTTCATTTAAATTATATTGTTGTTTTATCTTACCGTTTTCTGTAAAAACCAGAAGTTTTTTACCTGCTGAAGCCAAAACATAAATATCGTTTGAAGTGGGGTGAACAGCAATTCCTGAGGGTTTAAATTCTTTCCCATTTTTATCATTGCTTTTTATATCTTTCTTTGAAATCGAAAACTTTCTAGACAATTGCTCCGTAATAATATTAAACGTAAAGATGGTTTTATCGCCTTTCATTTCTTTGGCTGCCAATAATAAAGAGTTTGATTTTGAATCAAAGCCTAATCCTTCGTATTCATCCACATCTTCTTGCCTACAATCAAATGTTTTGGTTGTTTTTGCTGGTAGATCAAAAGCTTTCATGATGCCATTGCTTTGTAACACATAGGCAGTTTTGTTAATAAATTCCACTGCCTCATAGTCACCTGCTTCGTCAAAGTCTAGAGTATCTATAATAGCTTGTTTTTCAAAATCATAAATAAACAACTTTCCACTTTCATCGTTTACGCATATCACTTGATTTTCGGCATAATACGAAATCCCGGATATTTCTTTAAGATCTTTAGCTAAGTACTGCTGGAAAACGGGTGTTGGAAAAGTATAATCAAAAACTTGTTTGTTTTTTTTGAAAAAATACCCAAAGAGTATTAAAATAATAAGTAATACAAACCCTAAGAATACCAGCATCTTCATTACTATTATTGATTTTTTTTAGTAAACAAAACTAGTAATTTTTGGGTAGGCTTTTGGTATTTATTTCATTATTTTAAAATTCCATTTGTTAAAACTGTTAAGGGCCTCTCAAAAAATTTAGGCTTTCTAAAAAAAAATAAAATAGGAAATGTGAAAAATAAACACTAAAATATACCATTAAAGGTATAATATTATAAAAAATATATGACAATACCATTTATAGGGTATAAAAAATTAATAAAAATAACAAAATATACCTTATAGTATATAAAAAATTAATAAATTTGTATTGTTTTATCATTTAAGGCATAAAAATGAAAGAAAAAAGTAAATTAATGGTGTTTGTAAAACAGAAAAGAAAACTGGCAGATATTACACAAGTAGAATTGGCTGAAAAAGCTGATGTAGGTTTGAGATTTGTGAGAGATTTGGAACAAGGCAAAAAATCGCTCCGAATGGATACAGTAAATAAAGTGTTGGCATTGTTCGGAGCAGAACTAGCTCCACTAGAAAAGGATAAAAACAATGAATAGGAAAGCTAAAGTATTATTTCATGATGAGTACGCTGGTGAATTGGCTGAAACCGACACGGGCTATATTTTTAGCTACGATTCTGGCTATTTAGCATCTGGAAAAAGCCATGCAATAAGCAAAACGCTGCAGGTAAATGCTCAACCATATACAAGCAAAGTATTGTTTCCTTTTTTTGATGGATTGATACCAGAAGGGTGGTTGTTGGATATAGCCATAGACAATTGGAAAATAAACGGAAGAGATAGATTTGGCTTGCTCTTGGCTTGTTGCAAAAACACCATAGGAGCAGTAAGCATACTAGCATTAGACGATGAAAAATTATAAAAATAAAAATCCAAAATATAGGCAAGAGACTCAAAACTTGGTTTTAGAGCCACGGATGGAGTACAATAATAGTAATGAACGATGCTTATATTGTTATGATTTTTTGAAAGAAGGCGAAGTGCATTATCACCAAGCTTGTAGCAAAAGGTTTTTTGGGCAGGCCTACGTTCCTACTTTTGAATATAATACAAAAGAATTGGCAGGTTTAGCTCAAAAATTCCTAAACGCTAACATGGCCGTTACGGGTGTGCAAGCCAAGGTCAGTCTGAGTTGGCACCGTAAACAAGACCGAAACGTACTTAAAAAACTTACTATAGTGGGTCTTTATGGTGATTATATACTGAAACCGCCATCCGATTATTATAGGTGTTTACCCGAGTTGGAAGATTGTACAATGAGAATGGCAGAAGAATGTGGCTTAAAGACGGTACCTCATACGCTTTTTCCCTTGAATGACGGCACATTATGCTATCTTACCAAAAGAGTAGATAGAACCCGCACCGGCATGCGGCATATGGAAGACATGTGCCAGATAACAGAAAGACTTACAGAAGATAAATACAAGGGAAGCCATGAGCAAATAGCAAAAGCTGTTATGAAATATTCAGATGCTCCAGTACTGGACCTTACAAATTTTTATGAATATGTGATATTCAGTTATTTGACTGGCAACGCCGACATGCATTTGAAGAATTTCTCTTTGCTTGAAACAGAAGAGAGGGGAAAATATATGCTAAGCCCTGCCTATGATATGCTCAGTACTGCATTGGTGAATAGGGCAGATAAGGAAGAGTTGGCTTTGACGCTAAACGGCAAAAAGAGCAATTTTAAATATGATGATTTCTTAATGGCTTATACTTCGTCTGGTCTTTCTAAAAAATTACTCGACAAGACCCTTGAAAATTTTTATTATTGTCGATTGGAAATGTTAGAAGTGGTATATAAAAGTTTCATGCCTGAGGATTTGAAAAATGATTTTGATGTTTTATTAAATGCAAGGTTTAAAAAACTTGGGTTTTAATACAAAATTTGTGAATGAAAATTTAAATTTGTTTTTTTAACTATATCAATAATATGATTGTATTTAAATTTGGTGGGGCTTCTGTGAAAGATGTAGAAGGTGTTAAGAATTTAAAAAAAATTATTTCATTATACCAAAACCAGAGGCTTCTAGTAGTAGTGTCGGCAATGGGAAAAATGACCAATGCTTTAGAGGAAGTAGTTAAAGCAAGGTTTTTTCAAAAGACTGATTTTATTCCAATCCTTAAAGAAGTAGAAGACTATCATAAAAACCTAATACATGGCCTTTTACTTGAAAATACGGAAGTCTGTAATATACTTGAAGGATATATCAAAAACATCAAAGATTATCTAGAAAACTTGGGGGATCAAAAATACGATGAAGTCTATGACCAAATAATTTCTAAAGGAGAATTGCTTTCAACAACCATAATTAGCTATTATTTGAGTTCAGAAGGAGTGGTTAACAAATGGTTAGATGCTCGTAAATACATAAAAACCGATGCTACTTTCAGAGAAGCAAAAATAAATTGGGAGGCTACCAAAAGTAGTATTGACTTATTAGACGCTGACACTATTTTGTTTATTACTCAAGGATTTATTGGAGGTACGGCCGATGGTAAAACCACCACACTTGGTAGAGAGGGCTCCGATTATAGTGCTTCCATTTTTGCTCATTGCCTTAAAGCAGAGTCTGTTACGATTTGGAAAGATGTGCCCGGAGTATTAAGTGCCGACCCGAGATTATTCTCTGAATATGAAAAGTTTGACCAATTATCCTATACCGAGGCCGTAGAAATGACTTATTATGGGGCTACAGTTATTCATCCTAAAACCATAAAACCACTTCAAAACTCAGAGATTCCCTTATATGTGAAGCCATTTTTATCTCCAAACGAAGATGGTACAGTAATAAATTCGGAAGATTTTAAACAAAAAGAGGTATCAGCTATTATTGTAAAGAAGAATCAACTGCTCATTTCAATATCCACAAAAGACTTCTCTTTCATCTCTGAACTCAATATTTCGCATATTTATGAGATTTTTGCACGATTAAATCTAAAGTGTAATGTAAGCCAAAATTCCGCATTGAGTTTTACGGTTTGTTTAGATTTTGATGAGATGAAATTCGAAGAATTGATAAAAGTCTTGGAAGTATCATTTAAAGTTAGATACAATCAAGACCTTACACTTTATACCATCCGGCATTTTACAGACGAAGTTTTGGCAAAAATTCTTTTGGGCAAAACCGTCATTTTGGAACAATTAAGCAGGAGCACAGCTCAAATTGTTGTAAAATAAGTAGAAATTTAATTCTAATAAAAAGAGAATTTCTTTCGTCAAAATATTATTTTACTAGTTAATAAACTTTCATTTCTTAATTTTACATTCTAATTCAATCATTCAATCTATGAAATCTTCAATAAAATTTATTGCATTCGCATTAATACCGTATTTTTCAATGGCTCAAATCAAATATCCTGAAACTAAAAAGGGAACACAAACTGACAACTATCATGGCACCGAGGTAAAAGATCCGTATCGTTGGCTGGAAGACGACAAATCTTTGGAAACTGCCGCATGGGTAAAATCACAAAACGAGGTTACTTTTGATTATTTATCAAAAATTCCATACAAAAAACAGCTGCAAGAGCGTTTGGAGAAAGTTTTTAATTATCCAAAATATTCTGCTCCATCAAAAAAACACGAGTGGTTTTATTTTTATAAAAACGATGGCTTACAAAATCAATCGGTACTTTATCGCCAAAAAGGATTAGAGGGCACACCAGAATTGGTGATGGACCCTAACAAACTTTCTCCTGATGGTACTACACGTTTGATGCAATTTAATTTATCGAAAGATGGAAATTATGCTGCCTATGCTCTTTCAAAAGGTGGTTCAGATTGGATGGATGTGTTTGTGATGGACACTAAAACCAAGCAAGTATTAGCAGATAAACTAGAATGGGTAAAAGTATCGGGTATAGCATGGCAGGGAAATGGCTTTTATTATAGCCGTTACCCAAAACCAGAAGGTAGTGCTTTAGCGGCTAAAAACGAAAACCACCAAGTATGGTATCATGCATTAGGAACAAGTCAAGACAAAGACCAATTGGTATACCAAGACCCCGCAAACGGCCAAAGATTTCACATGATCTCTACCTCTGAAGACGAACAATATGCTTTTTTATATGTGAGTGACAGAAGCAAAGGATTGGATGGAAATGCTCTTTTCTTCAAAACCAAAGACCAAAAAGAATTTATGCCTTTGGTGAAAGAAATTACCAATTCTTCCTATTCGTTTATTGATAATGTAAAAGAAAAATTTATTATTCAAACCAACGAAAAAGCACCCAATGAAAAGCTACTTTTATTTGATCCAAAAACCAATAAATTCTCAGATTTCATCGCTGAAAAAACGGAACCTTTGCAAGGAGCAGGTACAGCAGGAGGTAAACTTTTCTTGAATTATTTGAAAGATGTCACTTCTAGAATCTATGTTTATGACTTAAATGGTAAACTAGAAAACGAAGTAAAGCTACCTAGCCTTGGCACTGCAGGCGGTTTTGGAGGCGAAAAAGACGATAAATTTGTTTTCTATTCTTTTACTTCGTTTACTTTTCCACCAACTATTTATCGATACGACATCGCTACAAAGAAAAGTACGGTTTTCCGTAATCCTGAAGTTGATTTTAAAGCCGATGATTTTGAAACCAAACAGGTATTTTATACTTCCAAAGACGGCACCAAGATACCGATGTTTATCACTTACAAAAAAGGTCTAAAACTTAATAGCCAAAATCCAACTCTGTTGTATGGTTACGGTGGATTCAATATTAGTTTAAACCCTGCTTTCAGCCCTTTATTGATTCCATTTCTAGAATACGGCGGTGTGTATGCACAAGCCAACTTACGTGGAGGCTCAGAATACGGAGAAAAATGGCATGAACAAGGCATGAAACTCAAAAAGCAAAATGTATTTGACGATTTCATAGCGGCAGGAGAATATCTGATTGCCAGCAAATACTGTGATTCGGAGCATTTGGCACTTCGTGGAGGCTCTAATGGTGGACTTTTGGTAGGAACTGTAATCAACCAAAGGCCCGACCTTGCCAAAGTAGCCATACCCCAAGTAGGTGTAATGGACATGTTGCGTTTTCATAAATTCACTATCGGCTGGAACTGGATAGCCGACTACGGTTCGGCAGACAATGCTGAAGAATTTAAAATGCTTTACGGATATTCGCCTTTGCACAATATAAAAACTGGTGTAAACTATCCAGCCACCATGGTAACCACTGCTGACCATGACGACCGAGTGGTACCGGCACACTCGTTTAAGTACACCGCCGAACTACAAGATAAAGCGGCTAAAAGCACCAAGAACCCATTATTGATACGTATTGACACGAATTCAGGTCATGGAGCCTCCAACACCAAAAAGAACATCGAATCTATGGCTGATATTTATGGGTTTATCTTTTGGAATATGGGAGTGAAGGAGTTGTGATAAACTAGATGACTTTAATATTTTTGGGAGAATTCATTTTCTCCCAAAAAATCCTAAATTTGTTTTATGGAAAAACCAATTTTCAACAAACGCATTTTCTGGGATGTGGTTTTCGAGAAAATTAGTGAAAATTACCATTTCGAATATTAATAAATAATTTTATTGAAGCCTCAATTCATCAGGATTTCGGCTTTGATCCCAAATCAATTTAATCACAATTTCAGTTTCTGAAACTGAATAAATGATTGAATAATGGTCAAAAACTATTTCCCTGTAGTTTGTAGTTTCTATTACGAAACCTAAAAAAGGAAACTTAGCGAGCTTTTTAGTTATGGATTTTACTTTTTGAAGAAGTTTTTTGCTGTACTTTACATTATTGTTTCTCTCAATATAGAAGTTTAGGATTTCCTTAAATAATAATTCAGCATTTTTAGTCCAAATTACTTTTCTTCTAACCATTTTTCGAGTTCGTTTATCACAGTTGTGTTGTCTTTTACTTCTTTTCTTTGGTATTGCACTTCACTTTCATTTAATATTCTCAATTGATTTTCAGTTAAATTGTTCGGCATAATTCTGTTTTTTAGATAATAATTTACCGTTTCCAAGGTTTCAAGGTCTTGAATCTGAGAAATTTCCAACATTATTTCCTTTTGAGCTGATGCAATTGTCATCTTTGAATTTATTTTATACAAATCTATCAAAATTCAACCAAATACAAAAAGCAAAAAAAAAAATTACAGAAGAATTCAATTTTCATTTTCTCCTAAAAAATCCTAAATTTGTTTTATGGAAAAACCAATTTTCAACAAACGCATATTCTGGGATGTGGTTTTCGAGAATATCGATTACGACAAAAAAGCCAATTTCGTGATTGAGCGTGTGTTTGAGAGAGGTGATGTGCCAGATATCAGAAATTGCTTCAAATATTATGGTGTGGAGAAAGTAACTGAAGCTTTGCTTAATGCCAAGTTTTTGCCAGAAAATACAATGTATTTGGCTAGTGCGGCAATAGATAAACCCTTAACCGACTTTAGATGCTACACCTTGAGACAGTCGAACCCAACACTTTTTCCTTATTAGAGGAGCTTTTAAGTATTCCAGAGTTTCAAAACTATGCCTTAGTTGGAGGTACAGCACTTTCTCTTTTGTATGGCCACAGAATATCTATTGATTTAGATTTGTTTTCCAATAATCCGTTGCCAAATGAAATTATTATTGAGGTATTGAAAAAAAAATTTAAAGAAAGGTTTGAAAACAGAATTTCAAATCCAAGATTTGGTGTTTTTTGTTACATTAATAACATAAAAGTTGATATTGTAAATAATCCCCATCTATACCTTAAACCTTTTAATTCTTCGCAGAATATTCGAATGTATTCTACTGAAGATATTATTGCCATGAAAGTTCAGGCAGTTTTGGGGAGAGGAAAAAAGAAAGATTTTTGGGATATTGCTGAATTGTTAAACTACTATTCTCTTGAAGATTTTATTAACTTTCACACCGGAAAATATAAAAGTCAAATTTTATTAATTTCTATTCCTTATGCACTTACCTACTTTTCTGATGCAGATGAAAGCGAAGACCCCGTAAGCCTAAAAGGCCAAACTTGGGAAAGTGTGAAGTCTGATATCCAGAAAAAAGTTAGAGACTATTTAAGGAAATAATATTGGTGACAAGCACCCTCACAACCAATTTTCAAAATCCAGATTTTATTAGTTTTGTGAAAGAATAGGAAGATAAACCCAAAAAACATATTTGAAAATAGGTGGTTTAATCTATCCCCAATTTTTTACCATTTCATTTATTTTGTCTAATAAAAATTGGGTTTTTATACCTATTTTTCCTTTGCCAATTACGTGATCATCAATTCTTGAAATAGGCAAAACTCGTTTGGTGGTGCTAGTGGTAAATACTTCTTCAGCGTCTAACATTTCTTGGAAAAACACCGATCTTTCCTCAATTTGAAAATCATTTTTAGCTAATTCTAAGACTGTTCTGCGTGTAATTCCGTGGAGAATATTTTTATCTGGAGTTATTAACTTGTTTCCATTAATTATAAAAACATTACTTCTACTTAGTTCACTTATTTCGCCGTTCTTATAGAACAACACGTCAGAGGCATTCTGCTCTTTTATTTCACTTTGCAATATCATGTAATGTTTATAATCGATACTTTTTATTGCAGGTAAATCTCTAACAAATTCATAAGAAATTACTTTTATCCCATTTTCATATTCATTCTGGGAAGAATGATGCAATTCTTCTGAAATAATCATCAGATTCGGCTCAGACGAACTCACAGAGTCAAAAGTATAGCCACCGGTTAAAAGAAAACGAATAGCACAATCTTGGTTTCCTTGCTTTTCTATTAAGGATAATACTATTTTATATGCCACTTCCTTAGTAATCGGATTTGGTATTTTTAATAATTTTGAGGAACGTTCGTATCGTTCCCAATACCAATCCCATTGAAAAGGTTTCAAATTATAGGTACGAAAATAGTCGAATAGACCGTATCCTCTCATTAATCCTAAATCATTGATGTGAAGCTTGGTATTTTGAGCTTCTGAAATAGTGCCGTTTAGCCAACAATAGTGCATATTTATTGTAATTTTCTATATTTAATTCTTTTAGGAGTTAGGTCATTTCCTAATCTCTTTTTTCTATTTTCCTCATATTCAGAGAAATTCCCTTCAAACCAAACTACTTTTGAATCTCCTTCAAAAGCCAAAATATGAGTTGCAACTCTATCTAAAAACCACCTGTCGTGTGAAATAACCACTGCACAACCAGCAAAATTTTCGAGACCTTCTTCTAATGCTCTTAAGGTATTCACGTCCAAATCGTTGGTAGGTTCATCTAACAATAATAGATTGCCTCCTTCTTTGAGCATCATCGCCAAATGTACTCTATTTCGCTCTCCACCTGACAATATCCCAATTTTTTTCTCTTGATCTCCCCCTCCAAAATTAAATTTGCTTACATAAGCTCTTGCATTCATTTGTTTATTGCCCAAGGTTATCCATTCATTCCCTCCCGAAATTAACTCGTAAACAGATTTTGAAGCATCCAAATTGTCATGTTCTTGATCTACATAGGCCAATTGAACGGTTTCTCCCACATCGAATGTCCCCTCTAAAGGTTTAAGTTGGCCGGTAATTAATTTGAATAAAGTGGTTTTGCCCGCCCCATTAGGCCCAATAATACCAACAATGCCTGCTGGCGGAAGAGTAAAATTTAGATTATCATATAGCAACACATCCCCAAAACCCATTTTAATATTAGTTGCTTCTATTACTTTATTACCTAGTCTCGGTCCTGGAGGTATATAGAGTTCTAATTTTTCATCCCGTTCTTTTTCATCTTGATTCATCAAATTATCATAGGCATTTAATCGCGCTTTAGATTTTGCCATTCTTCCTTTCGGACTCATTCTCACCCATTCCAATTCTCGCTCCAGCGATTTTTGTCTTTTCGATTGGCTTTTCTCTTCCTGAGCCAAACGATTTTGTTTTTGTTCCAGCCAAGAAGAATAATTTCCTTTCCAAGGAATACCCTCGCCTCTATCTAGTTCCAAAATCCATCCAGCTACATTATCAAGGAAATACCTATCATGGGTAACTGCAATCACAGTTCCTTTATATTGATTTAAATGTTGTTCTAACCATAAAACCGATTCAGCGTCCAGATGGTTAGTTGGTTCATCTAAAAGAAGCACATCAGGTTCTTGTAATAAAAGTCTTGTTAATGCCACTCTACGTTTTTCTCCACCTGAAAGAGTCCCAATTTTTGCATCTGAAGGAGGGCATCTCAAAGCATCCATAGCTCTTTCTAGACGGCTATCAAGTTCCCAGGCATCAAAGGCATCTAGTTTCTCTTGAACGTTACCTTGGCGTTCCATTAATTTTTCAAAATCTGCATCTGGGTCACCAAATGCTTCGTTAATTTGATCAAATTCTTTTAATAAATCTACAATTTCCTGAACACCCTCTTCTACTACCTCTTTTACGGTTTTATTAGGATCAAGTTTTGGTTCTTGCTCCAACATACCAACAGAATACCCAGACGAAAAAACCACTTCCCCATTTATGCTTTTGTCGATGCCTGCTATAACCCTTAATAAAGTAGACTTACCAGAACCATTTAAACCTAAAACGCCAATTTTGGCCCCATAAAAAAAAGATAAATAAATGTTTTTCAATATCTGCCGATTTGGAGGAATAACTTTACTAACACCCGCCATCGAAAAGATAATTTGCTCGCTCATAATATAAAAATATAGTTTTTTTTGCCTTTAAATATAAAATTTAAACAAATATCGCATTCATACTTTGTAATTCGCAAAAAAACAACGATTTTTACATTTTATAACCATTTATCAATTACAATTAGTAGCCACTCCTTAATTATATGAAAGGCGTTACAATAGAAAACGAATACGCTTACATCCTTGATAGTAAGGTATTTCTTAAAGGGTATTTAGACATGCCTGACAGACAAATTGGTGAAGTAAAAAGGACTGAAGAGGAAGCTTTTCAATACTTCATTAATAGGTACGACATTGCTGTTTCAAAAGTTGATCAACTTGAGTCAGAAATAGAAGACGCCCAAAACAAAGGATCTTACCTCACAAAATTAATTCAACTTCGTAAGAGGCTACTTAATTTTGATGGAATTGGCAATTTTTTGCCCCTCTTAAACAAATTAGATGAACTTGAAGGAATCCTTTCTGAACTAATTGTAGTAAATCAATCCTCCAATTTAGAAATTAAGTTAGCTTTATTAGAAGAAGCAAAACCCTTTAAAGAAAGCGACGATTGGGCTAATGGCGGTGATTTATTACAAGACATCAGAACTCGTTGGATTAGAACTGGTCCTGTAGAAAAAGCTACTAACGATAAAATAGAAGAAGAGTTTAAAGAAATTCTTGATACCTTTTATCAAGCTCGTAAAACTTTTTATGAGGAACAAAATCGCATTATTGACGAAAGAATCTTCAACTATAATGCATTAATTGATAAAGCGGAAGATTTGGTAAGAAGAACCGATTGGGATGAAGCATTCTTAGAATTGAAAAATCTTCAAACCGAATGGAAAATTATTGGAGACATACCACCAAAAGTATTAAAAGCACTTTATAGAAATTTCAAAAAGAACACCACTTATTTCTATGAAAGATACTGTAGAGTTAAAGGAATTACCCCAAAAAGGCGTGTTGATCCTAGAGTGGAAGCACAAATTAAAATGGTAACTGAAGTAGAAAGACTTTCTGAATCTGAAGATATGTTTGCGGCTACTAATCGTGCTAAATATTTATTGAATGAATGGAAAACCATCCGAATTCCACCAGCTATGGCGGATAGAAATGTGGCAGAGCGTTTTAGGGCGGCATGTGATAAGATTTTTGAGTTGAGTTATTTACACAAAGTAATTGCTAGAAAATACCCAACCTTTAGTTTTTTAAGCGAAAGGCAAAGAGATTTGACCAAATATAGAGAAATGGAAAATATCGTAAAAAGAGCAAGGACCGATTTGGAAGACCTTGTTTTAAGCTATGATACCCAAAATCAAAGTCAAGAAATGGAGCAAATGATGCAATCTAATTTAAAAACACAAAAGCGAAAGTTGTTGATGAAAGAAATTATTTTGGAAGAATTAAGACAAAAAGTTTCTACATTTTAATAAATTTTTTGAATGCAAAAGGTGATAGCTTTGATTTATATCAAGTCTGTCACCTTTTGTTTTTATTTTTGATCTGTAAAAACAATGTAAAGATTTGCAGTCTTACTTTTAATAAAAATTAAATAAGGATGAAAGTTGCCATAATGCAACCCTATTTTTTACCCTATATAGGTTATTTCCAGTTAATTAAAGCTGTAGACATTTTTGTAGTATACGACAATATCCAGTTCTCCAAAAAAGGCTGGATTCATAGAAATAGGATTTTGGTAAATAGCAAAGATGAATATTTCACATTGACCCTTAAAAAGGATTCTGATTTTCTGAATGTAAACCAAAGGGTGCTCAGTGAAACTTGGGAGCAAGAAAAATTAAAGACTCTTAGAATTATCAAAGAAAATTACAAAAAGGCTCCTTTCTTTTCGAGTTGCTTTCCTTTAATTGAAGAAATTTTTAATTTTAAATCTAGCAATCTTTTTGATTTTATTTACCATTCCTTATTGAAAATTAATGGCATTTTGGAAATTGAATCAAAGATAGTTTTATCTTCTACTATAGCTATTGACCATGCCCTCAAAGCCCAAAATAAAGTATTAGCAATATGTGAAAACTTACAAGCTAGCCATTATATAAATCCGATTGGTGGTTTATTGCTTTATGATGCTCCATCTTTTGAAAAGAAAAAAATAGAATTAAGCTTTTTGAAATCAAAAAATATACATTATAAACAATATGAAAACGAATTTATGCCTTGGCTTTCTATTTTAGATGTAATGATGTTTAACGACATTTCCACAATTAAGAATTGGCTCGGTGATTTTGATTTACAAAAAAACTAGTTGTTGTTGAAAATATATGAATAAAAAAACGAATGTTTTAGTGTATCCATGTGGTGCCGAAAGTGGTTTAGAAATACATTTGGCTTTAAAAGATGTAATGAATATTCGGGTCATTGGAGCCTCGGCAAAAGAAGACCATGGAAGGATGGTTTATGAAAACTATTATGGCAATTTTCCATTAGTTAGTGATGAAAATTTTATTGAAGCTCTTAATAATTTAATTGAAAAAGAGCAGATAGATCTTATAATGCCTACACATGATACTATTTTGGTATTTATGGCTAAAAATTCGCATAAAATAAATACTAAAATAGCGGTAGCTGGATTATCTCAAGCCGAGATTTGCCGTAGCAAAAAGAAAATCTATGACCTTTTTAAAGATTTTGATTTTTGTCCTACTGTGTTTTCATCGCTTTCAGAAATAAAATCTCTTCCTGTTTATGCCAAATTAGACGAAGGTCAAGGAAGTAAAGGTGCTTTTATAGTACAGGAAATGAGTCAATTAATAAACCTGACTGATATTGAAAACTATGTAGTAACAGAATATTTGCCGGGCGAGGAACTCACAATCGATTGTTTTACCGATAAGAATGGAATTGTAAAATTTGTTGGTCCCAGAATTCGAAAAAGGGTTTTTGACGGAGTTTGTGTAAATAGTCAATCAGTACCTTTGACCGACGAAATAAATGAAATAGCAAAAATAGTTTCTGAAAAAATAGGCATTAGAGGGTCTTGGTATTTTCAGCTTAAAAAGAGTGATGAAGGCAAATATAAATTGCTAGAAGCATCAATAAAAATAGCGGGAAACATGAATGTTTTTAGAGGCTTAGGTGTGAATTTTCCTCTTTTAATGGTTTATGATTATTTAGATTATGATGTGCAAATATTGTCAAACGGGTATTCAATTGCAGGTGATAGGTCATTACAAAGCAGATATTCAATCGATTTAGAGTATTCCACCATTTACATAGATTTTGACGATACCATTACCAAAAACGGAAACGTAAATGCAAACGTTATGCAATTTTTGTATCATCAAAAAACCAAGGGCCGCTCCATACACTTAATAACTAAACATAAATTTGATTTGAATGAGACCTTAGAAAAATTGGCTATACATAAAGGCATTTTTTCAGAAATCATTCATTTAAATATGGAAGACGAAAAGCATTTATATATCAAAGAAACTGAAAAAGTAATATTCATTGACAATGCTTATGGCGAAAGAATGAAGGTAAAAAAAGAATTAAATATCCCAGTTTTTGATGTGGATGCTTTAAGTACTTTGATGGACTGGAGGGAATAAAAACAGTTATTAAACTCAATTGCTTTTTGAAAATTCTGGCATTTCTTTAGCAAAAAAATTAAGCTAGAGTCTCTGAAAACCATGGACTCTAGCCATTAAAACTTAAATGTTGCGAATAAAATAATTTATTTATTTCTCTATTTTAATGCTTTTCTTAACATTTCCACACTTTTCTTTACCCCTGTTTCTGGATCTTCTTTGCCCTCAAATTCAATAGAAATATAGCCTCTGTAATTTACATTTTTTAAGATATCCACAATCTTTTCATAGTCTAAATCTAAGGTGTACCATTCCCCCCCACCATAATACGTTTTTGCTTGAACAAACTGAGAATAGGGTGCTATTTTTCCTAGTTTTTGATAGGGATTCTCTAAAAAATTTCCTGTATCCATTAAAAGGCTTAACCAAGGTGAATTTACTTCTTTATGAATTCTAAGCATACCTTCTGGAGTAGATCCTAAGCCCCAATGATTTTCCAAAGCTAATAACACTCCATTTTTTTCCGCAGTTGCTAAACATTGTTGAATTCCATCTACACACCATTTAAATCCGTCGTTTTCGGTATATCCAGGAATAATGGGCTCAATTCCCCTATTTTTCATCAACTCGTCAAACGATTTTATAGTATTCCAACGTCCGGTATTTAAGCGTAAACAAGGAATACCCATTTTTGCGGCTAATTCTATACAATGGATGGTATGATCTACATTTTTTTTGAGTTCGTCTTTATCGGGTGTTACAAAGCCTTGGTGAATGGAAAGACAAGTTAATGCTATGCCATTCACAAATGCAAGTCTTTTGATATTTTGAATATAGGCATTTTCTTCACTTTCCATTTGTCTATGCAAAACATCAATACCTTCCACTCCAAGTTTAGCAGCACTGTCAATAACTTTTTCTATTGGATATTTCTCTTTTTTAAAATGCCAGTAAGAATAGCTAGAAATACTTAACTTTATTTTACTGCTATCTAGATTAGATTTAGTTAATGAATGTTTAGGCATAAATGGCATCCCTGCCATTCCTAATGCGGATGTTTTAAAAAATTCTCTTCTAGTATTCATTATTTGAAAAAAAATATTTAATAAAATTATTCTAAAATTTCTACTTCTAAAAAGCTTTCGGCATATACTTTATGAATTGCCTTTTTGAAATCTGATTTTTGAGCTTTGTAAATATTTGGAACATATTTTTGTGGATTAATATCAAACAAAGGAAAAGCAGTGGACTGCACTTGAACCATGATTTTGTGCCCCTTTTTAAACGTATGCAAAACATCTTGTAGTCTAAAATCTATTTTTGTTGGCTGATTTGCGATTAAAGGCTCTGGTTTTGAAAAACTATTTCTAAACCTACTCCTCATGATTTCCGACCTTACCATTTGTTGATAACCTCCTAAAACTATTTCATTTGGAGTGTAAATAGTATTTGGCAAATTCTCTGGATATACGTCAATTAATTTCACAAACCAATCGGCATCAGTTTGTGTGGAAGACACAAGTAGTTTTGCCATAATTTCGCCACCGATGGTTACATCATTTTCTAAAACCGGAGTTTCAAAAACTAACACATCGGGACGCCTTCCTGCAAATCTTTGGTCTTCGCTCATATATGCTCTAGGAGAAAAACCAAATATTTGCTTATTATTCTCCGTATATGGAACAGGTTTATTTGGGTCACTTAAAAACTCCAAAAATCCAACTGACTTTGAGGTGGTTAATAGCCCATCCGCATTAAAATAGTAGTTTACCTTTTTGGCTTTGGGAATTGGCCACTTAGCATACTTCATCCATTCTTTTTTGCCTGTATCAAATAGGTAGGCTTCTGGTAATCCTGTTTTGCCATCTGATTTTCCTTTTAAAAAATGATTAAAAAATTTGATTTCTATTTGCTTTTGGTAAAAAGTGGAAATACTATCCCCAAAATAAATATTGGAATGCATGTGGTTACCAATTTCTCTTGCCCAGTCTCCATGACCAAACGGCCCCATTACCAAGGTATTATAAGTACCCCCATTTGATTTCTCTAAGGTTTTGTAAATGTTTAATGGCCCTAAAACGTCTTCCGCATCAAACCAACCCCCAACCATCATCATGGCAGGCATATTTTTCTTATTTTTTAAATGAGGAATGATGCTTCTACTTTGCCAAAATTCATCATAATTAGGATGTTCTTCAATCTCTTTCCAGAAAAAGTTATTGGAATAGTTTTTTCCAAGCTCACTTAAAGGACTTTGCTTTTTATACCAATTAAAACCATCCTTTGTTTCTATTTTAGGAAAGCCGCCTTCATACCAATCGCTTGTAGTGGGTTGTGGATGTTGGATCCCAAAAACAGGGAACGTAAGCCCATACCCCAAAGTAAAGGCTCCATTGTGATGAAAATCTTCAAAGAAAAAATCAGATACAGGAGCCTGAGGCGAAACCGCCACTAAAGACGGATGACCACATAATGCCCCAGCCGCGGCATAAAAACCAGGGTAAGAAATTCCATACATTCCAACTTTTCCATTATTATGGTTTATGTTTTTTATTAGCCAATCAATAGTATCGTAAGTATCAGTAGACTCATCCACATCTAAAATACTTTTTTTGGTAGTTTTTTGTGGGGTCATATTGGTCCATTCTCCTTCGCTCATGTATCTCCCCCTTACGTCTTGATCTACGAAAATATATTTTTCATACATCATATTTCTAGAGTAAAACAAACTTTTACTATAATTGTCTAAACCATACGGTGCAATGCTATAACAAGTCCTTTGCATTAGCATAGGATATAAATTGGCGGTAGAAGCATCTTTAGGAATATACACCTGAGTAAACAAATGGATGCCATCCCGCATGGGTATGCGATATTCAAATTTGGTATAATTATTTTTTACAAATGCCGAATCCTGTTGTTTTGTAATTTGTGCAAAAACGAAGGTAAAATTGAAAAATAACAGAAAGAATGAAGTTACATTTTTCATTTTTGATATGGTTAAATTTGATGAGTTATAAACTTAGATAAAAATTAATTAAATAAATTGCAAAAAAGACTTAAATATTAGTTTTAGGATTAAATATTTTTTGAAACCAAAAGAATTTTCACTACATATTTTGTCTAAATTCATTTTTTAATCCTTATTTTTTTTCAAAATACGCTCATAGTTTTTTATCCAATCTTCCACAGTTATTTTTCTGGAGAGCTCCCCTATTAAGTCATATGGAATGTGCTCCATCTTTTTAAACTTGACACAACCTTTGCCCATGTCTAATTTTGATTGTATGTGGCTAGAATATTCATTTCTAAACCAATTAGATAATTCTTGAGAAGCATAAAACCCCAAATGATGAATGGTAAGTACATTTTTTTGTGATACTATTGAAATGAAAGGTAAAGCTTGTTTTGGATTGCAATGGTAGCCATCGGGATAGATGGAATGTGGAACCACATAATCTATGCTATTTTCAGTTATTATTTCTGCGAACCCTTTTGGCAAATTATTTAAAAAAGTTTTCCTTAACAATTGCACTGCTTCTACCCTTTCGGCAGGAAGCTGGTCAAGATATTTTTGAAAGGCATTCATTGCTTATTCAATTTATAGTACATAGTATCAATATTCGAATTTAAGAATTTTGTTTCAAATAAAACAAGTTTCAATTTAATTGAGCATTCCCAAAGCCTCCCTATTAATAAACGGAAACCTTGTCTCTACATCAAAAATAGGTAATTACAAATGGCAATTTATATATTTTTTTAAGGAGTTTTTTTAAGGTTTTTTTTGTTATAAAAAGTAATTAGAGTACCTGTTGAACCATCCTAATCATTTAATTTTGACCTATCTAGCAGTGCATTTTTGAAATATTTGCCATGACGAGTGGGCGTATAATCCCAATCAGAAAATAAACGTGGAGCCCATTTCGGATCAAATACCCAAACTACCCACGAGATCTGTTTTTCATCACAGTATTTAGTCAATGATTCCCCATAAGACTCATCGCTAATTACTGGAACATGTGCTCCTACCTCCTCTGGACCACTAAAACCTACCTCGGTCAAAATTAATGGATATTTTTCTTTCACAAATCCCCAATCTTTTGTCCATTGAGCCTCCCAAGGCTTGTTTCGTTTCATGGGGTATGGATGCGAAACATACCCAATTCCTTCCGCATTGATGGGATTATTTGCTACTTCTGTTAAATCATAGGCCCAATTAAAACCCGCTACCAAAGGAATAGCCGTACTGCCGTTTGCCCTGATTATTCCTATCATTTCTTCGTTTATTTGCTTCCATTCTGCCCATGAGCAAGTACCGAGTTGCCCATTATAGGTAGTTGGTTCGTTGAACAACTCAAAAAAAGCTACGGTATTATTTCCTTTGAAATGCTTAGACATCGTTCGCCAAAATTCAAAAGTTTCTTTTTGGGTAGTTTCATAGCTATCTGATTGGTACATTTCAGTTCGTAAATTCCCAATAGTGTGCCAATCCATAATAACATAAATTCCTAATTCTGTAGCCCAGTTTACACCTTCGTCTAACATTTTAAGATATTTTTCCTTGCCTTGTCTTCTCCATGCTGCAGGGTGGATTGGGAACCGTACTATGTTTGCTCCCCAATTTTTCATTTCCTGAAAATAGGCCCTGTTCCAATGCTCATTTTTCATAAGATTGTCAGGGTCGCTGGCATTTAAACCCCTAAATATAAAAGGGGTATTATCGGGCAAAACAAAATTATTGCCTTTTACCTTTATTTGCTTCATAGCCACAATTTGAGCATTTGTAAGGTACGAAAACAAGGATAGAAAGGAAATTACTAGGTATCGATTCATAAAAAAATAAACTTTATTTTAGAATTTTATTACTTCAAAAAATGATTTTTTAGGCTGATTGTTTTGGTCGAAAAGTAATGGAAAATTCTTTCTTCCACGCACCGGAAAATTATCCAACCAGGAAGAGCTATCGGATAAATTCCAAAATGTAATTCCAGTAATATTTGCCTTAAATTTTCTAAAAACTTCAAAAAGCATTTTGTATTGTTGTGCTTGCTTTTCGTCCATTTCAGCTGTAAATACACTTACACCATTAAATGGCTCTTTTGAACTTTGTTGCTGTTTGGGATGCACTGACACATCCAATTCAGTAATTTGAATTTCCAAGCCTAAGCTGGCAAATTTTGTAATTGATTCTTCTAATTCTTGGGCTGTTGGCTCATTTAGAGACCAATGTCCCTGTAAACCCACGCCATGAATTGGAATTCCTTTATTCAATAAGCCTTTTACGAGGAGGTATATTTTATCACGTTTTACTTTATTTTCAGTATTGTAGTCGTTGTAAAATAATTTAGCATTTGGATCAGCCTCATGGGCAAATTCAAAGGCTCGTTGAATATATTCTTCGCCAATAATTTCTAAGAATTTTGTTTTTCTATAAACATCCGTTCCACCATCTGGTACCGCTTCGTTTACCACATCCCATGCATAAATTTTGCCTTTGTAGCGACTTACCACGTCTGTAATATGACGTTTCAGACGAGCCAATAACACCTCCTTGCTTACTTGTTTTCCAACTGAATCAGTAAAAAACCAATTAGGTGTTTGGTTATGCCAGCACAGGGTGTGTCCCCTTAATTTTAATCCATTTTTAACTGCAAAATCGGCTATTTTATCGGCAGGAGCCCAATTGTATCTGTTTTCCTCTGGGTGAATTGGCCCCATTTTCATTGCATTTTCTGGGGTCATACTATTAAATTGTGCTAAAATCAAAGTGGATTCTTTTCCTTCGTCCATCATTCTAGGATTAACCGCAACGCCCATTGGAAAAAAATCGCTATAATAATCTTTTAACCCTTTTTTAGATTGGGAAAACCCGGATGTTGCGGAAAGCAAAATTAGTATTAAGGAAATTTGTTTTTTTTTCATTTTGTATGACTTGTAAAGATTGATTACTTAAAATATTTTTCTGCAAATTGTATAAAAGTAGGCCAATTGGGAGCAGGGGTATGCCCCCCGGCGTGTTGTCGGAAGCCAATATCGCCTGTAATGAGGGAAGTTTCAAGTTTGGGAAAATCGTTGGTTCCCATTCCTTTTTTCTCCAACAATTCATAAACTTCTCCGGCTGCAGCTCCTGCCATAAACATTCCTTTTGCGTCGACCCAATAATCTCCTTTGTCGCCAGCTCCGATAAATACTGGACGAGGGGCACATAAAGCCACTAATTGATGCGAATCTACGGGTAAATCATTCCAATTGAGTGGTCCCGCATATTTCATAAAATTTCCGGCCATCCAATGATACTCGCTAGAACCTGCCACATTTTCAATGATTTCACCCCAATTTCGACGGTGCAATTTTGCACCTCCTTCTCCCGATGAACTCACATACGTGATTGCAAATCGGGAGTCATAAGCCATTGCCACTAGGGCTGCTTTGCCGTAACGGGAATGCCCTTCAATACCTACTTTTTTAGCATCAACATCTTTATCTGTTTCAAAATAGTCTAAAGCTCGGCTTGTACCCCAGGCCCATGCACGCAGCGAGCCCCAATCATCTGCTTTACGGTTTTGGCCTTTGTTCATTAAACCAATAATGCCCTGGGTTAGTCCTGAACCATTATCGGCTTGAATGCTATTTGGTAAAAGTATAGCATATCCCCAGCCTTTTGCCAAAACCTGTTGCTGCCAGGTGGGCTCAATTGAAGCATTTGGATTAAGGGGTGGCCACCTCATTCCGGCAGGAAATACAAAACCAAACTCTGTCATTATCGGCACAGGTTTTGTTGCATTTGAAGGAGTGGTTAAAGTCATTGAAATATCAACTTTGATCTCTGGATACGATGAATTATCTACATGACCAAGCAATTTTTTCACTTTAATTGGAACAGTTTCATTCATAGTATCAAGAACACTTATTACCTCCCAAAATACTTTTGGAGTGTTTTTAGGAACTCGTCCATAAATTTCCCTATCAAAATCTTCCATTATTTCTGGTCTCCTTTTTTTAATCCAGCTTTTTGCCGTCTTTACCTTTTTCCCATTTTTTAAAGTCAAAACTTCTGGAAGTAACGGAAAAGGATTTGCTTTGCTTTCATCATAATTTGCCGCATTTGCTGCTTTTGGATCATTGCCATTTGCACCCATACGAAGTGATTTTATCCCTAACAAATCCATCATTTTCTTATGATCGGCTAAAGTTTTACGTTGGGTACGAACAAAAAGACTGTCTTGTTCGGGAGTTCGTTGAGCAATTTGCTGAGCCATGCTAGGTGCTTCCACAAGTAAAAAAAGAATTAAAATATTTAGAAATATTCTCATTTAAAGGATGGTTGAATTATTTAAAACCATTGAATTTATACCAATTGAGGCCTTTTTAGAGGCATATTCGAGGTAACGAGGGTCAATATTTTCGAGTAACTCATACCATTTCCAAAGCGAGGATCCTGCGTAACCCGGCTCAATAGTTCCCAACACATTATCCCAATGATTGAGCATCCGTAATTGGATTTTAGGTGAACTGGAAATATTGATTTTTCCTATAGAACTTTCCGTCTGAATTTGCCTAAGAAAATCAAGAACGCCGTATAGAATCCCCTTATCTGTTTGTGCAGAAATAATGATGTTTCCTCCAAAACTTTTAATTTTATATCCCTCTATGGCAATAGATAAATCTTTTTCGAAAATGATGCCTCCTATTTTTTTTGAAGAATTTGGTAGAGCGATACCCAACATTCCGTTGAGGCCATTTTTAAGCTCTTTTTTGGCGGCATTTAGGATTACGGATTCTCCAAATTGATTGTCTAAATACTTTGTAAATTTTTTATTTTCAGTCCGTTTTAAATCACTTTTCAATACGTCATATTTTAACCAAAGTTTATAACCATCGTCTGCCTTGGCTTTAAAAAATAGCATCGAAAAGAAAAATAGGACGGTTATTTTAAACATTTTTTTAACAGATAGATTCATATTTCTTTCTTTATAAATTTTTCTTTTTTATTTCCTTCACAGCATAGTCCACCGCACGTGCGGTTAAAGCCATATAGGTTAAAGATGGGTTTTGTGTCCCTGTCGAAGTCATCGAAGCTCCATCTGTTACAAAAACATTCTTGCATTCATGTAATTGATTCCATTCGTTTAGTAGCGATGTTTTCGGGTCTTTCCCCATTCTTACTCCGCCCATTTCATGAATATCCGACCCCGGATTTGCATGAGTGTCAACAGCATTCACATTTGTAAACCCTGCTAAAGTAAACATTTCAGTAATTTGTTCGGTAAAATCTTTGACCATTTTGTCATCGTTTTTTGTCCATTTTGCAGACAATATTATTTGTGGAATTCCGTATTTATCTTTTTGATCGCTTGATAATCGAATATGATTTGCCTCACTTGGCACGCATTCGCCCATCATCCAGGCACTCATATACCATTTTCCAAGTTTTGGATTGAGCAAGGAATTTTTCAATTCTTGGCCAATTCCATCTCTGCTTGAACCCTTACCACGCCCACCGCCAATTCCTATGGCATATCCTCTTAAAAAATCGGTTTCTTGTTTATGGATATTTCTAAACCTTGGTATGTAGCCATTGCTAGGATTTTTTCCATCCGTTTTTTTATCTAGTAATCCGTTGTATTCCGCATTGGCTTTGCCTCGGTAATTGTGCCAAGACAAATACTTACCCATCAAACCATTATTATTTCCTAAGCCTTGCTTAAAATGATTGGAAGTAGAATTGAGTAAAATGGCGTTTGAATTGATTGCAGAGGCATTCACAAAGATAATTTTAGCATAATATTCGGTCATTTCCATTGTATTGGCATCAATTACTCTCACGCCAGTTGCTTTTCTTTTCTTCTCGTCAAAAATAATAGAATGAACCACCGAATGAGGTCTGAGCGTCATTTTGCCTGTTTTTGCAGCCCAAGGCAAAGTGGAGGCATTGCTACTAAAATAGCCACCCAAGGGGCATCCGCGAACGCACAAGTTACGGTTCTGACACTGACCCCGGCCTTGGTCATAATGAATTTGGCTGGGTTCTGTAATATGTGCCGCCCGGCCTTGAATCAGGTGTCTGCTACCCCCATAATTTTTAGTAAGAGATTCTTTCAAATGTTGTTCGACACAACTCAATTCAAAAGGCTTTAAAAATTCACCATCTGGTAATTCGGGTAAACCATCTTTATTCCCCGAAATACCCGCAAATTTCTCCACGTGACTATACCAAGGAGCAATATCAGCGTATCGAATGGGCCAATCCACTGCAAAACCATCCCGTTTTGGTCCTTCAAAGTCAAAGTCACTCCAACGCTGTGTTTGCCTCGCCCAAAGTAAAGATTTACCGCCTACATGATACCCGCGAGTCCATGTAAAAGGCTGTTCTTGAATGACCGGTTGCTCATCGGGCTTAATTGCCCAATGCAAAGTTTCCTCTCGCATAAAGGAGCGAATATTTCCGTATTGATTTCGGATTTCCAAAGGAACTTGACCTCGATGCTCAAATTCCCAAGGATTTTTCATGGCAGTGGGATAATCGCTCACGTGTTTCACATCTCTTCCACGTTCCAAAACGATGGTTTTTAAACCCTTTTCACACAATTCTTTGGCTGCCCAACCTCCGCTAATTCCCGACCCAATCACGATAGCATCGTAGGTGTTATTTTCTTTGCTATCAATATTGAAATATGCCATTTTGTTTATTAATTAGACATTTACACAACCATAATAATGACCGGGAGCCATTTCATAATTAAGATAATTTACCATTACGTACTCAGAAGATAAATACCCTTGAATGGTTAAATTTTTAATTAAACCATAAAATTCCTTTTGTTTAGTATCTGTTGAAACTGCCATATTTTTTAACAGTTCTTCTTTCTGAAGTGCAGATAAATTTTCAAATAATTGACTGTAAGTGCCATTTGAAACTTCATTTATATTTTCCAACCCTTTTTTAAAATCCACTTGCGCATTTATTTCGTAACAATCGCTTATCATTTTTTCTATAAAAATAGGAACCCCCAAAGATTTTGCCCCTGGTATTGCTCCTTCTGGAATAATGGTAGTGACAATTTCTGATAATACATCAGC
>JANNWE010000742.1:0-4687 GCA_031414675.1 Cytophagaceae bacterium | reverse complement strand
CCAGTGCCATCAAGAATGTATAATGTTTTAGTACTTTCAACACCTTGCAGTGTAACTGATTTATCAATTACCACCCTTTGCGGATAAGTACCCGCCTGAAGGTTAATAATATTACCGACTTCGGCATATAGAACAGAATTTTGAATTAAATCTATTTTACCAACAAAATTATTTACGTATTGCGTATTGGCTACATAAGTAACTTTCCCTTTTTTGGAGCCGGTGGTCTTATGTGCCATTCTAGCCTCAACTTCGAATAATTGAGCATTGGTTAAGGCATTAAAAGCTACACCGTTTAATGTTGATGAGGTAATATCCAATCTGAAATTTTGATTTACATTACTGCAATTCACCATCGTAGAAGCTGGATTATTAATAAAATCGTTGGCCCCCATTACAAAAGATCCTGTTGTAGGAATTGACCCACCTAAAGAAATATGCGATCCATTGTTATCAAAAGTATTTCCTGAAGTAGATACGGTATTCTTATAGTCATCTATATTAAGCGCTGTTCGACAATTCATAATGGTGTTGCCGATAATATTAACAGCATATAATCCCGCATCTACATAAATACCATTGTTCCAAGTCCTGTGTTTACTGAATAATCCACCTGCTAAATCTCCAGTAATTTTATTGTTAAGGATGTTTTTTGTACCACCGGCTGTAGTAGTAGCAATTGCACGAATTAGTGCACCATTAACTGACGAAATTAGAGGAACAAGAATAGGAGTAGGGTCAATTCTCTCAAAAACACAATTCTGAACTGTACTCGCTATTCCACCATCTAATTCAAGTTGATTTGTTGATGAGATAGCATCAGTTCTCTTAATATGTAAACCATCTATTGTAGTACTAAATGCATTATTGATATCAATTCCACAATTCAATAAAATTGCTTCAGGTACCCTAAAACCAACACCCGAAGTGCCCACGTTTGGTCCATTAATAGTTACACCTTTATGGATGTTAATATTTTCGGTGTACGATCCCGCATCAATCGTAATAGTATGTCCGTCTAATGTAAGAGGATCATCAATAGCTGCTTGAATTGAACAATAATTTAAAAGGGTATTTGTATTGTGTACCGGACCTGCAACAGGATTAAGTACCAAAGCTGAATTATCAATAGCTAAATTACTAAATGCATTATTTAGAACCCACCCATACCTGCTTCCCCCAATGATCCCAATAAGATCTGTAGGATCACTTAAGGTCCAAGTAGCTACGGGTATATTGCTTGAATTATAAATGGTAAGATCTACAGCTAAAACCCCGGCATTATTTCTAAAGCTATGTTCAAATCTATACCATCCCGAAGTTGATATTACTTGGGGGCTTCTGCCTGGATCCTTTGGCCATCCAGGTGCATTATTACTTGCACTAATAACAAACCTGTTGCCTGCACCGGGTGCCACTGCATCATTATAAAAGCCAATTGCAAAGATAAAATCCCGGCGATGAAGGCCATTCGAACCATTAATTGCTGATGAATAATCAACTTTTTTATCATTGGGAAAACCGGCACTTACATCAAGATAAATATCAAGAGAAGTTTTGAATCCGTTACAAGGGAAAATAGGATTATAGGATCCCCCACCTACATGCCCAAATCTATTAAAACCTCCAGGTGCGCCTAATTCTGTATGAAAGCTTCCAGTAGCGGAGGTTATACCGTTAGTGCCACTTGGCACTCTTGTGCCATCAGCCCAATCATCCGGGCCAACACCGATTTCAAAACCGTTTAAATAATTACTGGTTTGTGCCCTGATTGTTCCAGTTGCAAAAAGTGTCAATAGCAAGAACGATACAAAGAAATGTTTAAAAGTAAATAATTTTTTCATGACATAGTTTTTATTAAAGTAAAGTAAATTGGTTACTGTTTAGTTTTCAATACATTATATTAAAATTTATAGTTAATCACGTGTATGTTAATGAAAAAGTATCCCTAAATAAATGTCTGTATAATGCCATGGGCTTACATGGGAATTGTAACAGTTCATTTTCTTAATATTGGTTTTGGCATATACTAAAATAGCCAAGAATAAAGGGAAAAATAATCAAAAACTATACGTTCCCATTATATGACAACAGATAGATTAGAAAAGCAGTTAACAAGTTTATTTTAAATTAATTACAAGTCCTAATTTTTTTTGTATTTTTTTTTAAATTTATTAATTTTTAGCTATCTCTCCTACCCAAAAATGCGTTTTACTACACGTATTGGTATACATTAATACCATCGAAGTATAATCTGCTTTTGCTAGACTAAAGATAATATGGTTTTTTTATTAAAAAATATGATATTAATCATATTTTTTTTGATAAAACCAAAAAAAATAAAACTTTTGCTTTGTACGCCTACATGATAAAACAATATTGAAAAATCAAGAAATGGCTATCAAACTCGGCTTAGATGGAATCATTGTCTCGAATCACGGAGGGCGACAGCTTGATGCTGGACAGTCGGCCATTAAATCACTCACCCCAATAGTTGAAAAATATAAAGGTCAAATCAAAATAATGATGGACAGCGGACTTCGTTCGGGACCAGACATTGCCCGAACGCTTGCCAGTGGTGCAGAATTTACATTCATGGGACGCACATTTATGTATGGCGTTGCCGCTCTCGGAACTGAAGGTGGCAATCATACCATTAGTATACTCAAAACTCAGCTTCAACAAGTAATGGAGCAAGTATGCTGTGAGCGAGTGGAAGATTTTCCGAGGTTTTTGGTTTGAAAATGATATAGTTCCGCTTTTTAAATTTTATGACCTTTTTGAATTGGAAATTTTATTTTTTTTAATTTTCTCCACTTTGATTGAGCGGAATCCTGCTATTTTATACACATATCGCTTTAACATTACTAATTACTGAGCGAAATCTTGTTTTTTATTATGGATTTCGCTCAAGGAGTCTTATATTTGTAAAAAATCTTTGGATATGAAATTAATTGGTAGAGAAATTCAAAAAGTACAAATAGAAAAATATTACAATGAAAATCGCTCACATTTTATTGCTGTTTATGGACGAAGAAGGGTCGGAAAAACCTTTTTGATTAAAGAATATTTTCAAAATAATTTCACTTTTTACTGCACTGGCCTATTAAACGGCAATAAGAACCAACAACTCCACAATTTTGTAACAAATATGAATCGCCAGTTGAAGTATTTTGATGAAAATGCTTCGATTAATAATTGGTATGATGGTTTTAATGAATTGATAAGGGCATTATCAGAGATAAAAGAAAATCAAAAAAAGGTAATTTTCATGGACGAATTGCCATGGATGGATTCCCCAGGTTCTGATTTTTTACTCGGTTTAGAGTATTTTTGGAATAGTTGGGCATCGACTCAGAAAGACATTCTTTTTATAGTTTGCGGGTCGGCAACCTCCTGGATAGTAAATAAATTATTTAATAATACAGGAGGCCTTTATAATAGAGTAACTGCAAAGATTAATGTAGAGCCATTTACTTTAAATGAGTGCCAAAGTTTTTTTCAAGAGAAAGGCTTTCAATATAATCAAGCTCAATGTATTGAGTCTTACATGGTCTTTGGCGGGATTCCGTATTATCTAGATAAATTTTCTAAGGAATTGAGTCCTGCCCAAAATATCAATGATAACTGTTTTGGAAAAAATGCTTTTTTGGCAATGGAGTATCAAATGCTTTTTAAATCACTTTTCAAAAAACACCAATTCTATATGAGTGTGGTCGAGGCCATTTGCACCAAAAACAAGGGACTAACTAGAGAAGAAATTGCAAAAAGTACCAAATTGAGTGATGGAGGAAGTTTGACAAAGATACTTTTAGATTTAGAACTCAGTAATTTCATCAAAAAATATACCCCCTTAGGAAAAAAATCAAAAGGAAGTTTGTTTCAAATGACAGACTCATTTTGTCTTTTTTACAATAATCTTAATCTTAAAATTTCGGAAGAAAATTACTGGTTACAACATTATAATAGCCCCAAATACCATAATTGGGCAGGCTATGCTTTTGAGTTGGCTTGTTTCAATCATATTGCTCAAATAAAAAAAGCAATGGGGATCAGTGGTATATTAAGTAGCAGTTATTCTTGGCAAAATGCGAACGCACAGATAGATTTAGTAATAGATAGAGCCGATAAAGTGGTGAATCTTTTTGAAATTAAATACAGCCAAGGGCCATTTATAATAACCAAGAAATATGATTTAGAATTAAGAAATAAAATAGAACAATTTGGTAATAATACCTCAAACAAAAAAGCCATTTGGCCTATATTTATTGGTCCTTATGGACTTGGAAAAAGCTCCTACAATCAGTTTTTTTTAAAGGCTTTATCAATGGATATTTTATTTGAGAAAGTTGAATAAAGTAAAATAGTTTTAGTTGAATCGGGCAGAATAAAATCATACCATCAGTATGCTCAAAACCCAACTCCTACAAGTAATGGAGCAGGTTTGCTGTGAACGAGTGGAGGATTTTCCGAGGTTTTTGATCTGAACGTTAGATAGTCAATCTTTTTCCTAAACAATTATGGATGAAACCCAAAATAAAGGAATCATTGAAGTAGGATGTAAAAGACGTACATTTGCTTTGGTCAATTCCAAATTTGAAATTGGCAACAATCCAGATAGGAAGCTGACCGACCAAAATCCAGGATATTAATCATTAAGATAAATAATGGGTATTGAAATACAAAA
>JANNWE010000741.1:0-7640 GCA_031414675.1 Cytophagaceae bacterium | reverse complement strand
TTTTCTTTTTGTTAAATTTTAAACTGGCAATCAAATGTATCAAATTAATTGTACCTGAAGCTCCAAAAGGATGTCCATAAGCTAAATTCCCACCTAAAACATTAATTTTATCGTGCTCTACATTAAACTCTTTTGCAAAAGCTAATGGAGTTACCGCAAAAGATTCATTTATTTCAAACAAATCTATATCTTCACAAGACAAATTAGATTGTTTTAATACTGCCTTAACGGCTTCAATAACAGCAGAAGGGGCCTTTTCTGGCTTAAAACCAACAGAAGAAGAGGCAATGATTTTAGCTAAAAATGGACAAGAATGGGTTTCAATATAATTTTCGTTGGCTAAAAGAACAAATGCGGCTCCATCGTTGTAATGAGCAGAATTTGTAAAATCAATTTTATTTAAACTCCCTAATTCATAGAGTTTTTCTAATGTCAAGTCCTGTTTTATACTTTGATCAAAATGATTTTGCTCAATTCTTATCAAATAAGAATTCAAAGCTCCATTATCTTTTGCTAAAATTGCTTTTTGATGTGATTTTACTGTCCAATCCATCATCTCCATTTTAGAAATATCAAAAAAATCAGAAGTATAACTTGCAGCATCTATTAGTGGGGTAAGACTTTTCTGATTTGGACTAAATTTCGCTACTTGAAATTGTAAACTTGCCGATTCTGACCTTTCATCATTTTTGTGATAAAATTTTATTGGCTCAAGACTTTTGCTTTCTAATCCACCAGAAATTACTAAGGAATTATTTTGATAATTTACAAGAGCAGCACCAATCTCAACAGCTTTTAAACCTCCAGAACATTGAGAATCTAAAGTAAAAGAGCTTATAAAATCAGGTAATCCAGCCAATAGTGAAGCATACCTTGCCATATTTCCACCAGTTCCAAAGGCATTTGCTAAAACTATTTCGGAGATTTGTTGCGGGAGTAAATTATTTCTTAATACTAAAGCTTTTAGTAAAAAAGCCACCAATTTCTCAGGGAGAATATTTTTATATATTCCATTAGCTTTCCCAATTGGAAGTCTCAAAGCATCAATTATGTATACCAAAATCCTTAACTTTTAGTAATTGCAAATACTTTTTTTACTACTTCTAAATATTTCAATCCGTCTTTTTGGTCAGGTTCCAAATGGTTTCCTTCCGCCCATTCATTCCAAGCATTTATGAATACTAATTTCTCTTGATCCGGTCTTTTTCCGACTTCTTCAAGGGCTTCTAAGAGCGAAAGTTCAAAAGCCTCGGGTGTTTGATCTTTAATAACAATCCCATTTTTTCCTCTTCTAGCTGTGTTATCAAAACCGACTAATACACACGGAAGGCCTTTATATTTGGCGTTTTGATTTACTATTTTTGCTCGTTTCTTATATTGTAAATAAGAATAAACTTTTAATTTAGCACTGAAAATTCCCTGAAGAAGATTTCTTACAAACTTTTTTAAAGTCGGTTTGTCGCTAGAAAATTCTGACAAAACATACAGTTTTGGCTCAAAAAACAAGGCGTCATCAAACCCATAATCTAAAGGATTTTTATCTCTATCTTGGGCGTTTGAGGCAATTAAATACGGCTCGAGTAAGTTATTCTCTCTCGCTACTTTTTTAAAATTTGCAATAGTTTTTGACACATCAGGCAAATCGTAAGGTTTATAAATCAAGAGAATAGGTCTTCCATTTATTTTAATGTAACGTTTATCTTTAAAGTAGGGCAAAAGATAGTTTATATGATTCAAATCATCTTCTTCCGAATAGGTTTGTTTCATTAAAACCTCTTTCTCCTCTCCAAGCCATCTTCTAGACCATGATTCGTTAGCCCAAAATAAACAAAATGGAAAATCTGGTTTTCCTAATTCCAAAATCGCTTGTTCTGGTTGTTGAAGCAATCTTTTGCCTTCAAACCAGTAGTGATAATAGCAAAAACCATCAATTCCATAGGCTTTCGCTAGTTCGGCTTGTGCCTGTCGAGCCTCCTCCAATCGCAAATCATAAAAACCCAAATCAGCTGGTAAGTGTGGTTGAAAATGACCTTTAAAACTGGGTTTTGCTTTTACAACATTCGTCCATTCTGTAAATCCAGCCCCCCACCATTCGTCGTTTTCGAGGGTAGGATGAAACTGAGGCAAATAAATAGCTATTGTACGAACAGACATATTATTTTAATAAATTCATAAAAATCTCCTCCCTTTTTTCCCCACATTCCTTGGTTGAAAACCCTTCTTTAATAAGTATCCTAGAATTTTCAATAAATTGCCCTTGCAGCTTTTCATTTTTTATTAATTCAGAAATACTATCAATAAATTCTTGGGATGTATCAGCAATAAAACAATTTTGGGTATGCTCCATTGGTAGGCCTTCTGCACCTATTGCTGTACTTATTATGGGCATATTCCAAGAAACCCCTTCTAAAATTTTCATTCGCATTCCACTGCCAATTCTTAGAGGCACAATCATAAGAGCTCCTTTCATTATCTGGCTCAAATCATCTACAAAACCTACAAAATTAATTCCTTGAAAATGGGAATAAGATGCAATAGTTTTTGGGCTCCATTTACCAATAATATCAAAAACTAAGTTAGAATTTTTAATTTTTAATTTTTCCCAACAGTTATTTATAAACCAATCAACTGCATCTAAATTAGGAAAATGAACCTCTGGCCCTAAATAAACCAATCGATTCTCAAAAACAAAGGGAACATTTATTTCATGGTCTATAATATCCACAGGTAATGGGGAAACCTGCAATTTTTGTGGCTCAATCCCGTCTTCAATTAAAGACTCTTTGTCTAAGTTGGATAAGCAAATCACTTTATCAAATTTATTAAGTATTGCCACCTCTAAAAGCTTAATATTCTCTATTTTCCATCTATCGCCTTCAGATTTTCGAAGCAATGTATTATATTCTAAAAGCATTCTTTTATGTCTAATTTCATGATGAACAAACACTTTTGGAATGCTTTTTGGTAAAAAATGTACAATTGGTGCAATATCAATAAATTCAACTTGAATTAAATCATAGGTATTTTCTTGGTTAAGTGTATGTACTATTTGTATTAAATTTTCAAAATAATAGTTTACTAATTCTGTAGTCTGCAAAGTCATAGATTTTTTAAATACTTCTTCTTTTGAAATTTTAGAGCTATTAGCAAAACCTTTAATTATCTTTTTAAAACTAATCTCATTAGAAGTTATTTTTGGCATTGAAAAAACCACAATTTTTACATTGGGCCAAATTGAAGCTAAAGCCTTTTGGTTTTCAATAGTACTTTCAGGACAAACTAAAGTTAGGGTATGATTTGCTCTCAAATAGTCAATCATCTTATGCGTCCCGACACTTCCACCGGCGTCAATAGGATAAGGAAAAACTACAGAAATCAAAAGTATATCCATGGAAATAATTATATAGGAAGTTTTTCAAAAAAATTATATATTCTAAAAGTTATAGAAGTTAAAATCCTTTTTAATAAACTTCTTTTGGGTAGAACCTGAGCTGGCTTTAAATAAAAGCATCGTATAGTTTTAAAATAGTCATTATTAAACTCTTTTAACATTTTTCTATAATTTGTGTACAAAAACACCAAATCTGGTCTGTTATTTAAATCGTATCTGTTTTGCCATCTAGATATATTAATGGGATCTTTAATATCAATTCCACTATAATGAAAAAATACCAAGGGTTTACTATTTACAAAAAACTTTCCCTTTTGTTCAGAAACTTGCCTTTCGTGTAGGTTCCAATACGAAATATTGAACCCGGGATATTTGTCTATTTTTACATTTTCAAAATAAAGTGGAACCATATTACAATACAATTGATCCACAAACATGCCATTTTGAATATCCATAAAACACTCTGTTTTCAATTTTGTTTTCCACCAAAACAAAAAATCTTCGGTTATTTTTGATCTTTTTACTGCTAGAAAACCCAAATTATAAATGCCGTTCACAAACATTTGCTGCTCGGTACGAGAATAATTATCAAAAATAGGAGTATAAAAATGGGGAGTTAAAACGATACTATGATTTACTAATCCTTCTTCAATTCCAGTAAGTTTATCAAAAATTTCAATATCAGGATCGAAATAAATTACTGATTCAATTTCAGGTTTGGTTTTAAAAAAATAATCAATAAAAAAAGGTTTTACTGCTGTGTTTAACTCGGTAATGTCATATCGATCACACATTTCTTCAAACCCTTCAATCCCTATAGCATGAACTTCAAGCAAATTGAAATCCTTTAACTTTTCTTCATCAACTCTGCTTCCAACTATTTTATCACAAAGCCCTATTACTAGCTCATATTCAGGATTATATTTTTTAAGTGAGTTAGCCAGAATATTGGCTTGAGCCAAATAATTAATAGAACATATCGTAAATGCGAACTTTTGGGACATCGAAAAACAAATTAATTATGAGTCTTAAATAGCAAAGTTAAAGCGTTTAGACTTAAAAATGTAGTTTTTAATATATAATTAATCAAGACTTGTTCTAACTTTCCAATCTTGGGGTAAATAATTATTTACTCTATTTCCAATTTTCTTTATCCAGCCTAAATTTTTATTTTGGTAAGTAATTAAAGCCCAACCATCTTTTAAACCTTCGGTATCAAATTGTTCTTTTCTTAAAAAGCTTAGAGCAATTTCACTTTTTACTTCGAACTTTTGCATACTTTCATCTAAAATATCTAAAAAGCAAACAGCATGAGAAGGAATAAAATCATTTCCTTTAAAAATGCCAATTTCTACACCGTTGGTATATTTTTCTAAGGCTCTAAATACGCTTCCATATTTTTCTATTAAGCTAATAAGTAATGCTACCACCACTCCGTCATTCTTAGTGAAAAACTCATAATTATCAAACAATTCAGCCTTTATCCAGGGTTTAAGTAGGGCTTTTAGATTTTTGGGGAGCCTATTCAATTTAATTCTGCCCGAAACAAATCTATCATCTGAGCCTAATTGTTTAAAAACTGCAAGAAAAAAACCTTCTCCTTCCGTTTTGTGGGGATAAATCTGGAATGTGTCTTCCTTTTCAACTATTTTCCATTCTTTGGGAACATTCAAACTCACAGAATTAAAATCCAAAGTCCGAGTTAGCCACTTCGCATTTTCGATATTTTCTTTTGGACTAAATGTATTTGTGCAATAAATTAAATGACCCCCTGGAGCCACTAACAAGCCGGCGGCGCTTAAAATTCTTTTTTGTTTCGCTGCATTTATCGCAACTTTCTCCTCCGACCAATCTTTCTTAAATACTCCATTTTTTCTTATCATGCTTTCTTCTGAACATGGAGCACTCACTAAAACCACATCAAAAAAACCCTCTAAGTCAGAAAAAGTTTCGGGATCTTGATTTGAAATTAAATAATTTGGAAAACCAGATTTTAAAATATTTTCTTTAATACTACTAATTTTACTTTTTGCAGATTCATTTATAACCAAAAGGTCACTATTTTTCAAAAGTGAGCCTAATAAGGCTGCTTGAATGCCATGGTCAGCACATAAATCTAACACTTTTAATGGTTTAGAAAAATCTATAGCTTGTTTAAGTGCAAATGATAGAAACATAGACGATGCTTCCTGAACAAAATAAGATCCTGAATAAAAATTAGGGTCTAATCCAAATTCAGATTTAATTTTTACATATTTTCCACTTTCATTCCACTTTACACTTTCTCCTATTTCAAAATTAAATTTATCTATCTTTTTTAATGGATTTAGTCTTATCGATATGGTAGATTTCTGACCTAAGGATTTTGAAAAATCTACATATTCAACACCTAAAACCTCTTTCATTCTGGCTTCGAAACTTTCTGGTAACTTCATTATTTGGTTTTAAGATGCTTTATTGGTTTTTGAATAGCAATATTGTTTGGATATGAAATAATATCCCCTTCTGATGTTTTAATTTGAATTGAAAAAAAAGTGATATCCATAACAATACCTGTCACAGAATCCTCTTTGTCCATTATGGTAATTTCATTTCCTATTTTAAAGGGAAAATTAAAAAACAAAATAACGGAGGAAGTCAAATTGCTTAAAATTGACCAGTTTGCAAATAATGCTACTCCTACAATCGTAAAAAATGAAGCAAAATAAATTGATAATCCTTTAACAGATACATCCCAAATAATACCAAGCATTATAAAAAAAACAACCGAAAGAATAAAATTAAAAAACTTGTAGGCATACTTTTTTTGCCCTATGTCTAAATCAAATTTCTTGGCGTGCTTTCTAATTATTGACCTAAAAACTTCTCTTAAAATAAGCATTATCACAAAAAACACAATGCTTAATCCTATCTCAAATAAATTTTTTTCTATCATTTTCTCAAAACATAAATTCAAAATTATTAACCTATCTTCTAATTTTCTAGGTTTATTGACTGCAAAATTACCAATTATATAAGATATATTTGTAAAAGTTTCAACACTTAGAATTTAAATATGGCTCTGACGCAATCAAATATGATGAGCTTGGGAACTGAGGCTCCTAATTTTAAACTTTTGGACGTATGTTCAAATAAAATTGTGGCTTTGCATGAGCTAAAAGGGAAGAAAGCCACAATGATATTATTTATTTGTAATCATTGTCCCTATGTAATACATGTAAACCCGGAGATTATTCGAATTTCTAAAGATTATAAAGAGAAAGGTGTTTCAATAATAGCCATTAGTTCTAATGACGTTATAACCTATCCACAGGATGGGCCTGAAGAAATGAAAATTTTCGCTAAAAATGCTGGGTATGATTTCCCATATCTATTTGACGAAACCCAAGAAATTGCAAAAGCTTATGATGCAGCCTGCACTCCAGACTTTTATATATTTGATAAAAATTTAAGATTAGCTTATCGCGGCAGGTTAGATGATTCTAGACCAAGAGTTGAAATACCTAAACCGCTAACAGGAAGTGACATAAGAGGAGCTTTAAGGGCCATAATAGCTGAACAAATGGTCTCAGAAATTCAATATCCAAGTATGGGATGTAATATAAAATGGAAAAAAAATGAAGAATAAACAATATTTTGAAACATTTAGAGACGGACGAAAAATGTTTTTTAATTTTTGGCCAACAGAAAATGCTAGTAAAGGGATAATTGCATTGGTACATGGATTAGGCGAACATAGTGGCAGATATGAACATTTTGCAAACTTTTACAATAAAAATGGCTATGATGTTGTGGCTGTAGATACTTTTGGACATGGTCAAACCGAAGGGAAAAAAGGGCATTCCAATAAAATGGAAGATTATTTGGAACAAATAACTATTTTATTAAAAGAAGCTAAAAAACACTCCAATAGTAAACGAGTTTTTCTATATGGACACAGTATGGGTGGTAGTTTGGTTTTAAATTACCTCTTGAAAGAAAATCCTACCCTAAGTGGAATTATTGCCACCGCACCGGCCATTCAACCTGGCTTTAAAGTACCTTTTTTGAAAATTATTTTAGGAAAATTTGGAAGAATTGTATTCCCTTCTTTAACCCAAGAGAATGGTTTAGAATTAAAATACTTATCGCACGACCAAGCCATAATTGAAGCTTATATAAATGATCCATTAGTACATAACTTAGTTTCAGCAGAAGTTGGAATGGGAATATTAGAATGGGGAAATTGGTTAGAAAAAAATGTTTCTAC
>JANNWE010000740.1:0-29006 GCA_031414675.1 Cytophagaceae bacterium | reverse complement strand
ACTATTTAGGTACTCATTACAGATATTAAATGCTTCATTTTTGTCTAGATGTCGAAACGGCTCTTTTGTTAATTCATTTTCGTTACTGGAAATAATCTTTGTAGTATACAGAGCGATTTCGCGATTTTTAATTTGTGTTCTTTCAATTAGTTATTCTTTAAAAGGACAACGCTATTTTGGCATTGAAAATGATGAATTTGGAAAAAATCGTATCCAATCTAAGAGATTCGAATGGAAAACTATTAAAAGTAATAACTTCGAATTTAACTTCTATCGTGGAGGTGAAGAAATAGCTAGAAAAGCTGCAAAAAAAGCAGAATCTGAATACGGCCATATTACTGAGATTCTGGGCTATACTCCATTTTCAGTGATGAAAATTTTTATTTATAATAACTTAGATGACGCTAAACAAAGTAATATTGGACTTTCGGCACCAACTGAACTAGACGGAGGTATTTTGAATTTAACTAAAGCTAGAATAGAAATTTCCTATCAAAAGAATGATTCTTTATTTTATAACAAATTAATTAAAGAGATTACAACTTTGTTTGTCTACGATATGCTATATGGAGGGAGTCTCAAAGAAGCTGTACAAAGTCAATTGCTTTTGATGGTTCCTGAATGGTTTCTTGAAGGTATTGCCGGTTATATAGCTGAATCAAATAATGCCTCTAAATTCGAGACATATAAAAATGCAATTATTAAACTCGATAAAAACAAAATTTCTCATTTAGAAGGAGAGGATGCAAAAATAATTGGTCAATCTATTTGGAATTATATAGAACTTAAATACGGGAAAGACAATATTTCTAACATACTTAATTTAACAAGAATAATAAGAAATGAACAATCCAGTATCACCAGTACCCTAGGAATATCTTTTAATAAGTTTTTAAAAGAATGGAAAGCCTTTTATGTTAACAATGAAAATAGTAATTTAAAAACAGAAAAAACAGAGAACTTGCCTTTAAATGAGAGTAAAACAGAAATTGTGGAAGGGCTCAAAAATTTAAAGGACGGGGAAATTGATACAGATTTCTTTAGTTTTGAAGATAAAAACACTTTGGTGTATAAAGAAAGAAAATCAACTTCAGAGTTTGTTGATGGTGCGAAATTTGAAAATAGATCTGAAAAATATAAAAGAACAACTGACGAATTAAAACTTAGTGCTGTAAAAGCATATCAAAATTTATTAGTAGCAAACGACAACAATGTCGAAGTTTTAATAGATCCTGCAAGACGTTTTGGCTTAGGTACAAAAATGGTTTTGAATGATTTATTAGAAAATCATATAATAACACTCAAAGCTTATCTTAGGCCTTCTACGCCACTTTTTAAGAACTATGACTATTCTATAGGCTATGATAATTATGCGCACAAATTAGATTATAAATTTAAATATGAGAAACGCTCTATTAATTTTGAATCTATTGATAAAGCAAATGATTATTTGTTTCGTCCACTAAAAGTATTTCCATTAGATGGGAACACAATTTCTTTGTCAAGAAGACTAATGTCCCAAAAAATTACAGCTGGAGTAAGTTATCCTTTTTCTGAATATTTAAAATTTGAGTTTAATCCTTCCTATTTAAAAACTACAGATATAGATTATGAAGTGCCTTCAGGAAGTGATAATTTAAATGAATTCTATTTAATTTCTGAATTCAATGCGGTTTTTGATAACACTAAGTCTATATCAAAAAATGTACAATTAGGTTCTAAAGCAAAGATTAGTTTTGAAAAAAACATAAATTTTGGGAATAATCTCCAAAGTTTTGATAGGATTAATCTCGATGCAAGACATTATCAAAGACTTACCAAAGGATTAGTTTTAGCAGGGAGATTAACATTTTCAAAATCAATGGGGAATGCGCCTAAATTCAGTTTTATAGGAGGAGTAGAAAATTGGGTAAATAGAAGCATTTATGATGCAGAAGGACTATTGCCAGGAAGTCAAGGAAATTACAGTGATATTCTTTTTTATAATTTTTCTGGAAGTTTAAGGGGTTTTGATTTCGCAAGATTATTTGGAAATAATCATTTGTTATCAAATATTGAATTGAGGGCTTCCTTATCGGAATATTTCCCCAAAAGCTCTCTTTCAAGTACCTTCTTAAGAAACCTTCAATTTGTACTTTTTAATGATTTAGGTACCGCATGGAATGGAAACAAAGGCCCTTTAAGTAGGCAAAATAGTTTAAATACTATTGTAATTGGCACAGATGGAATTAGCCCGTTTTTCGCCGAAGTAACCAATTTTAAAAACCCATTTTTAATGGGTTTTGGAGGAGGAATAAGAACTACAATTTTAGGTTTTATCATTAAAGCGGATTATGGATTTGGAAGAGAGGATCAGCAAATTTCAAAACCAAAATTACATATTTCCCTAGGGTCTGATTTCTAAAAGGCTTTCAATTTCTGTTTTTTTTAATAGACTCTCAGAATTTTCTCTGAGAGTTTTTTTATGCTTTTTATTTTTCAAGTTAAAAAGTGGCATAATTTTAGTGACTAAACTTAATAATTAAATATTTCCTTTTAGTCTATCGTGAAGTTTTTTTAGAGCTTTTGTCTAGCTTTTCATATTTTATATAAAAGTCTGATAAATAAGTACTTAAATTAATTATTTGAATATTGAAAAGTTCAAAAATCGTATACTACTAATTGGCATAATTTTAGATTGATTATTTACAGGATATATTGAAGTCTAAACAAGATTTTAAAAACACTCTAATTTTAGAGTGGTAATTTTTGAAATAAACTATAGGATGATGATTAATAACTTTACATCTAATGCATTTTTAAAAGCCATAAAAGTAGCCTTGATCTTTTTATTCAAGCCTATACTCAAAAATAGCTGCACAATAAATACATCTCACCTGTTTTGGTTTGAAAGTAGTAAGCCTTTTCAGACTTTGCAAGTATCAAAAAATGTTTTAAAATATTTTGGTGATTTTAACAAAATGATAGATTTGAAAGCCTTTATTTCCCAAATACGATTATTCCGTTATTCTAATGATAATACCATTCCTAACTTTATTAATCAGGTTTACGATGTAATTATTGGATGTCATAGTATATTTTTAAACTTTTTCCAATCAAGGAAGGCTCGATATTTAAATGTTATGTTCCAAAATTATTCGTTAAAATGTTTAATTAAATCAAATTCACCTTTCCATACATTTAGTATTGCTATTGCAATATTTTTTGTGTTTACTTCGAGTTTTGTTTTTGGTGCTACAGTTGACTTAGCTTTAAGTCAAACAGTTAGTAATGGAAGTCCAATTTTAGGTGGGCAGGTTAAATATACAGTAAGCTTGATTAATCAAGGAAATACTACTGCTTCTAATATTGTAGTGGAAGATGTTGTTCCAAAAGATGGAATGAATGCTATTGTAGGCACTGCCTCTTTAGGTACATGGTCATATAATTCTACTTCTGGTATTGGTACTTGGACAGTGGTAAGCTTAGCTCCGAATCAAACGGTTACTTTAGAGATTGTTGGAAATGCAATTGGAAGAGGAGTTTATTTTAATATTGCTGAAATAAAAACTAGCCCAGATACTGATATTGATTCAGTCCCTGGTAATAGCCTTTTATTTGAAGACGATACCGCGACCTCCTGTTTTACAGTTCCAATACTATGGTTTCAAGGAGACGAATATTTAGTTGAAGTGCCATCGCCTTTTTCATATGGAACAGGCATTACTTGGTTTAGAGACCTTGTTCCAATTACACCTTTAAGTGTGGAAGCTACTGTTAATCCAAATGGTTCTCTTATTATTAAAGCTCCTGGCAGCTATACTTTTTCAACTACATTAACCACTTGTCCAGCAAGTGGTTGTTGCCCCATACTTGTTCAACAAGGACCAATATTTGACTTAGCCTTACGTAAAACTTCCGTTTCTACATCATTGATAGCAGGAAGCCAAATTACTTTTTCAATTGAAATATTTAATCAAGGAAATATAGTTGCAAATACTATTCAAATTACCGATTACATACCCGCTGGATTAACATTAGCTGATGCTGATTGGGTTTTAAACGGCAATAAAGCTACTTTAGTTAACCCTATAGCTTCTTTAGCACCCGATACCTCTACAACAATTGATATAACTTTTAATATAGGCACAAATACTACGGGTCAAATAACAAATAATGCAGAGATATCTTCAGCTACTGGCCCTCTAGGCCAAATTGTTACTGATCTTGATTCAACTCCAGATGATATTTCATCCAATGATGGCACTTCTAAAGACAATGTAATAACTGAAAATGGTAAAACTGGTGGAGATGAAGATGATAGTGATCAAGCCACAATTACTGTTGTTCCAGCTCCTGTTTTTGATTTAGCTTTAAGAAAAACACTTAATACCGTTGGGCCATTATATCCAGGTTCTTCCGTTATTTTTAATATAGATGTTTTTAATCAAGGTACTGTAATGGCTACCAATATTTTTGTGACTGATTACATTCCAAATGGATTAACTTTAAATGACCCAAATTGGACTCAAATTGGAAATTTAGCTGTTACCAAAAATCCAAATTTTACAATTTTAGCCGGTCAGATGGTTCCATTAACGATAACTTTTAAAGTTAGTGACTCATTTATAGGAACTTCAATTGTTAACGCAGCTGAAATAAGTGCCGCCAAAGGATCTTTGGGGGAAATTATCACGGATATTGATTCTACTCCAGATGCTATTTCAACAAATGATGGAAATGCAGTAGATGATGAATTAAATCAAAATGGCAACACTGGCGGGGATCAAGATGATGCAGATTTTGCAAATATTACAATAACTCCATTAGCCACTATTGGTAATTTGGTTTGGTTAGATGCTAACAAAAATGGAACTCAAGATGTAGGCGAATTAGGAATAGGGGGTGCCTCAGTAATACTTCAAAAACCAGATGGTTCCTTTGTTGCTTCATCAGTTTCACAATCGGATGGGCAATATTTGTTCTCAAAATTAATACCAGGAAGCTATGTTGTAGCTTTTGGTAAGCCTTCAGGTTATGTATACACTCGAGCCAATCGAGGATTGGATGCAGCCGATAGCGATGCTGACTCACTGAGTGGAAAAACAGGTACTTATGCTTTATCTCCAGGAGAAATAAACTTAAATGTAGATGCTGGATTTTACTTGCAATCATGCCCAGATATTGTTTCTATAGCTAGTTTAAATGCAGAAATTTGTCAGGGAGATTCCACATCTTTAAGTGCAATTTCATCTAATGGATCAACAATCGATTGGTATTTAGTGCCTTCCGGGGGCGTTTCTTTTAGAACTACAAACTCGGGTGTGAATTTTGTGGTAAAGCCCGCTACACCTACCATGTACTATGCACAATTAACAACTATTAATAATGGTTGCCCTACTACTAGGACACCAATTGAAGTTTTTGTAAATACTAAGCCTTCTCTTCCAGTAAATAGAAATTTAGTTGAAGTTTGTACGGGTCTAACAACCAATTTAAATTCTCAAATTGTTAATGGAATTAGTACACCAGGAGGAGTTTTCGAATGGCGAGTTGGTAGTAATCCAAGTTCTGCCTTAGTGACGAGTCCTTCCACTGCGGGGGCAGGAGTCTATTATTTATTTGAAAAATCGGTAAAAGGATGTTACAGTAATCCAGCAATCTTAACTGTAGCTTCTAAAAATTGTGAGAAAGTTATCGACATTTCATTATTAAAAACCGCCGATAAAAGAATTGCAGCTTTAAATCAAAATATAATATTTAATTTATTAGTGAGTAATGCTGGACCAGATACAGCTACAAATATTAGGATTGAAGATAGACTTCCGGCTGGATTAACTTTTGTTTCAAGTAATACTTTAACAAATAATTCAGGTGTTCTATCAACCGTCATTCCAATTTTAAATGTTGGACAATCTATTACATATACTTATACTGCCAGAGCAAATTTGGGAGGAAGTATAATTAATGTTGCAGAAGTAGTATCTGCCGACCAAAGAGACTCAGATTCAACCCCTGGAAATGGATTAACAATAAACGAAGACGATGATGACGATGAAGTATTGAATATAACTATTCCTTCTCCATTAGCAGATTTAAGTTTAGAGAAATTGGTAAATACATCTTCTCCAAAAGTAGGTGATAATATTACGTATACCGTAAGGGTTTCAAATGCTGGTCCTGCTACGGCCACTAATATAGAAGTGGTGGATATTCTTCCAGCAGGTTTAACTCTGGTTTCCGCAACGGGTGCAGACATAATTACTACAGTAGGAAGCACAATTACTGCCAAGTTCAATTCGATTTTAATGAATGGCCGAAATGAATTTACTATAATAGCAAACGTTACGGGCACAGGTTCAATAACAAATAGAGCTCAAGTAACTAAATCTGACCAAGGGGATCCAGATTCAGTACCTAATGCGGGCTCAGATGAAGATGATGACGATTTGAGTATAATTAATGTCGTAGAGCCTTGTAATCCAATTACACCTTTAATCTCAACGCCCAACACTTATATATGTGCCGCTGAAACTATTAGTATTAATTCAATTGGTTGTAATGGCATTGTTGAATGGTCAAATGGAATGACTGGAACTTCAATTACAGTTAATCCTTCCCTAAATACAATTTTTACAGCTCGTTGTAAAGTAGGTACTTGTTATAGTGCTGTGTCAAATTCTATACAAATTATTGTTAATTCTATTTTGCCTCCAACTGTAACTGCTTCATCCAATACCGTTTGTCCTGGAGGCTCAGTAATTTTAACTGCAACTGGATGTACTGGAATAATTACTTGGTCAAATGGTGCTTTGGGTTCTTCTATCCAAGTTTTCCCAACCTTACAGGTGACAACATATACCGCTACGTGCAAGGTTTCAACCTGCCTTAGTAGTAATTCTAATACTTTAACAATTACATTAGGAAATGGACCTGCCGCGCCTGTAATTTCATCGCTTAAATCAAGTATTTGTTTAGGAGAATCAATAGCTTTAACTGCTACTGGTTGTTCAGGAATTGTAAATTGGTCAAATGGCCAAGTTGGAGCATCTATTTCTGCTACCCCGATAAATAACGCTATTTATACAGCTACTTGTACATTAGGTTCTTGTGTAAGCTCAGCTTCGAATTCTTTAAATATTACTGTAGGAACTTCTCAAGCTCCAACAATTACTGCCTCGGTAGACAATACTTGTGGTGGACAGCCTGTAACTTTAACAACTAATTGTTCGAGTAATATTGTATGGTCAACTGGGGCAACAACTAGTTCAATAAATGTGACTCCAAATGTTACATCAACTTACTCATTAACTTGTGGTTCAGGCATTTGTTCAGCTTCAGCAAATAAGATTATTACCGTTGGCGGCCTTGGCCAGACTCCTACAGTAACTGCCACCAAATCTGCGGTTTGTGATGGAGAGGAAGTTACTTTAACAGCAACAAGTTGTACTGGAACTATTACTTGGACTCAAGGAGTTTCGCTTACTGTTATTGGATCAGGTGCCACCTTATTGAGAACACCGAATGCTACCACAACTTATAAAGCTACTTGTACTACTGGAACTAGTTGTAGTGGATTTGCAACGATCTCTATAAACGTTGCCACAAAGCCAGAGCCACCAATTGTTACTACTGGTTTGAACAGAGTATGTGCTGGTGCTGATGTAGTATTCACAGCTCATAGTTGTGCCGGAACAGTGAATTGGTCAACAGGTGCAACAGGTGCAACAATCACAGTGAATCCAGTGGTAAATACAAGTTATTCAGCTACTTGTACTGTAAATGGATGTGCGAGTGCGCCTTCCCCATTAATTGCAATTCAAATAATTACACAAATACCAAAAATTACGGCATCTGTAGATTCTGTATGTGCAGGAGGAAATGTAACTTTATTAGCTTCCGATTGTAGCGGAACTATCACTTGGAATACGGGTTCTACCTCAGCTTCAATAATTGTAAATCCAACAGTTGAAACGGTGTATACTTTAAATTGTTCTATTGATGGATGTGTTGGTAAATCTACCAAAACCATAAAAATTAGCAAAGGTCAATTACCTAGTCTCACTGCAACAAAAACTAATGTTTGTGCTGGAGAAAGCGTTACGATTACTGCTGCAAATTGTTCATCTTCCATTACTTGGAGTACTGGTACAATAGGGAATACTTTGATAGTGAATCCTGCTTTAACGACCACTTACTCTGCAACATGCGGTACAGGTACTTGCTCTGGTACTTCTAATATAACTATAAATGTAAGTACAGGTCAAACACCTACTTTGTCGGCTTCAAATACCTCAGTTTGTGCAGGTCAAGAAGTGACAATTAATTCAGCAAACTGTACTTCAAGCATTTCTTGGAGTACGGGTGAAACTACTGCATCAATCAAAGTTTCGCCTTTAACAACCACCACTTATACATTTACTTGCGGAGCAGGTTCATGTGAGAAAACGGCCCAAATTATCATAAATATTAGTGGAGGCACAGCTGCACCAGTAATTAGTGCTAGTCAAACCGCAATTTGTGCAGGATCTTCAGCGACGCTTACAGCCACAGGCTGCACAGGTGGTAAAATTGTCTGGTCTAATGCTATGGAAGGGGCATCTATTTCCGTAACTCCTACAGCTACCACTTCTTATTTTGCATTTTGTGAAGCTGGCTTATGTAAAAGTGTACAATCTAATGCAATTTCAATTGCAGTAAGTGGTAATATTATGAGCAAACCAACAGTGAAGGATCTAGTAAATACTTGTCCAGCATTAACAGTTGATCTTGCATTTGGAGTAACAAGTCAGCCTTCCCAAGGTGGTTCGTTTATTTATAAAATTGGATCAGCTCCTAATTCACAAGCTGTAAGTAATGCGAATGCGATTTCTACCACTGGTTCTTTTTATGTTTTTGAAACATCCGGTACTGGTTGTCTAAGTGAACCGACAAAAATCAATGTTGCAATTAGTTCATGTAATACTCCGGTTCCAAATTGCGTTACTTCACCTGCCACTGCTTCTGCCGGCAATAGCTCAACTGTTTGTTTGAATGATAACTTTATTGAAGTTAAAGGAACTATAGGAGGGGCAGCCACAAGTTCTACTTGGAGTAGCACCGGAACAGGAGTATTCGAAAATTCTTTAAACTTAACAACGAAATATTTCTACTCAATTCAAGATATTCAAAATGGAAATGTAATTTTAAGTTTAACTACCAACGATCCTGATGGCACTGGTACATGTCTTGCAGCAAAATCAAGTATAACAATTACTATAAATGCTGTTAAAACTCTTCCAACAATTACTACGTCTAAATCTCCAATTATTTGTTTAGGAGATTCAGTAACTTTAACTGCAAATCCAGAAGGAGCTTATACCTTTGAATGGAGTAATGGAGCTACAACTCGAGCAATAAAAGTGAAAACAGCGGGGATTTATTCAGTTAAATTTAAAGGAACTGATGGTTGTAAATCTTTGCCTTCTTCTCCTGTAACTGTAGACTTTAATAGTTCAATTACTCCACCTACCGTACTTTCTTTGTCTAAAAATACATGTCCAGCTAGTACAGTAGATTTAAAAACAAAAGTAACAAGTCAACCAATTACTGTTGGAGGAGTATTCGAGTTTCATGTTTTGAATAATCCAAACTCTGCCATATTAACTTCAACCGATGCTGTTGGAGCGGGAGATTACTATGTATTTGAAAAGACCACCTCTGGATGTTATAGTACAGGATCAAAAATTAATGTTTCAATCGATAATTGTAATACTAATCAAGGTGATGCAGATATTCAAGTAGAAATTACCGGTGACAAATCTATTGTTTCACTTGGAGATTTAGTTGTTTTCACCATAAAAGTTAAAAATAATGGTCCTGCTATTGCAACAAATGTGAAAATATCAAATGAATTGCCAGATGGTTTATTACTTGTTGGAGCAACTCCCGGTTTGATTCTTTCTGGAAGCAATTTGATTGCCACAATACCTAGCATGAGTGTAGGAGCCGTACTTACGTATACCTACACTACCAAGTTAGAAAAGCCTGGTCTAATGGTAAATACAATAAAGAAAGTTTCAGCCGACCAAAATGATCCAGTAACAAGTAATAATCAAGCACATTTCGATGTAGAATGTACCACATGTCAATTAAGTTGTATTTCTATAGCACTTAAAGCAGATACAATAAGACAGTCAAATGGAAGCTTTAACATTAAGTTTACAGCTTTGGTAAATAATTGTGGAAATACAAATTTATCAGGAGTTGAAATTGAAGAAAATTTAGCTGATATGTTTAAATCGCCTACCACATTTACCATTATTCAAAAACCAACTCCTAATATAGGAAGTACTTTAGCGGGTAATGATAGTTTTAATGGTTCTAGTGATAAAAACGTATTGAATAAATTGTCTAGTTCATTAGCTCCTTCTAAAACTGACACAGTAGTATTCGTAATTAATCTAAAACCTATGGGCACTGAAGGTCCTTATAGTACCAATTCATTAGCAAAAGGAATTGGAATGTCGTCTTTTGGAATAGCACAAGATGTTTCTGATTTATCAAATGACGGAAGTACTATAATTAAAACTAGTGCAGAACCTACGGTTGTTAAACTTTCAAAAGCACCAAGTATTGCTATTGTGTTGTCAGTAAAAGATACTGTGAAATTAAGTAATAATAGTTACAATGTTACTTTTCAAGCGATTGTTAAAAACATAGGAACTTTAAAACTTGACAACGTAGTAATTACAGATACTTTAAATAAGTATTTTAAAATTCCTGCTGCTTTTACAATGGTTGGAGCCCCGGTCGTAGTTAATTCTTCCAATACACAATTAATAGTAAATTCAGCTTACAACGGTGCTTCGGATACAAGAATTACTCTTCCTGCAAGTATAATGGCGATAGGTAAATTAGACACCCTGAATTTTACAATTAACTTAATAACAGGAAATTTAAAACAATTTGAAAATCAGGTTATTGCAAGCGGAATAGGGACACTTTCCTTGGGTCAAAAAGAAACAGTAGTGGATGTTTCTAATTCAGGAGTGGACGTGAATATACCAGGAAGCACTCCTACTCAGATAATTATTGGTAATCAAGGGGCTGGTTCGGAAATCAATGCTTGTTTAGGTATTGCATTAACAACCATAAATATACAAAAACAAACTGATGCCACTTATAACATTACTTATCAAGCAATTATTAAGAATTGTGGTAATCTCAAGTTAACTAACATTTCAATTTGTGACACATTAAGCAATACATTTAACGCGGGTACTCAAGTTAAGATGGTTTCAAAACCATCGGCAAATTTGGGAGGAAACCTAAAAGTAGATACCACATTTAATGGAGTAGCTAAGAATTGTATGTTGATTGCTTCAAGTAGCAGTATGATTCCTGGCAAAGTAGACACACTTAAATGGACTTTAAACGTTAAGTTGAATAGCAATAATGGTCCATTCAGAAATAATGTTTTAGTAACTTCTACTACCCCAAGTGGACAGTTAGTTTCTGATATATCAAATGATGGAGTAAATCCAGCACCAGAGGGCTCACTACCGACAATTCTTAATTTTGATAGGTTGTCTGACACTTTGATAGGATTGGCTAAAAGCTTGGTTTCAATTACCGAAGTTCCAAATAAATACAAAGTCTATGATGTTGAATTTAAATTTGTAATCAAAAATTATGGTATTGTTAAGTTTGATAGAGTTCAATTAATTGATAATCTTGCTTTGACTTTTGGAGATAAGGTAATAATTGATTCAGTGGCAATTAAAGACTTAGAGCCAGGCTTGGTAGCTAATTCAGATTATACGGGCAAAGGAGATTTAACCTACTTACTGACGGACACGTTAAGTTCATTAGAGGTAAATGGAACAAAATCAATTGGCTTATTAGTAAGAGTGGATATGTCCTTAGCTGATACGACTAAATTCGAAAACATCGCTTTAGCTGTTGGCTATGTAAACAATAGATCAACAGATGATGCTTCGGTTAGTGGATTGAATCCTGATAGAGACCTTAATGGTACTCCAACAAACGATTCTGATCCGACATTGATAGAGTTTAAAAATTTGGATGTTTTCCCTTTAACACCATTGGGAATTGCCAAAGCCATTGTGGATACAGTTGCAAGTGCGGATGGAAGTTATTTGGTAATATACTCTGTAGTAATCAAAAACTTTGGAAAAGTGAAATTAGATAGTGTTCAACTTACCGATAATTTGGCAGATATCTTCAGCAATAACACGCAGTTCTCCGCTATTGGTATTCCAACACTTAATGCGGGAAGTAAACTAAAAGTTAATGTATTATTTGATGGAAAATCCGATATTAATCTATTATTAGCAGATTCAAGTTCTATTTTGGCTGGAGTATCCGATACTTTAACATTCCAGGTAAAGGTTTCAAATGATGACTTGGATCCTCAAACCTATAAAAATTCAATTCTTGGCACGGCTCTTTCTGAGAAAGTCCTTGTAACCGATATATCTACGCAAGGATTAGTTCCAGATAAAAATGGAGATTTGAACCCTGGTAATGATAGTGAAACTACTGATTTAACGCTTATGCCCGCATCTACTCTACAAGATACCACTGCCATTAAAGTATTTGTTACCAACGGGCTTTCACCAGATGGAAATAGTCAAAATGATATTTTAGTAATAAAAGACGAAGAAAATAAAGTGGTATTTACGAAAGAAGATAATATTAAAGTGATGATTTACAATAGATGGGGTCATATGGTTTATCGTTCGGAAAACTATGTAGAAGATGCTGGATCTGATGGTAAAAATGGTTGGGACGGAAGAGTTGATACTAAATTAGGTTTAAGAATCGATAAGGACAAATATGTACCTGACGGCACTTATTATTATGTAATTACAAGTACAAATACGAGATTATTTGGAGGTAAGCCAGCAGTCAATTTTATTACAGTAAAAAGATAAAATAAAAAAAATTGTGGATATTGAAAAATAATATCCACAATTATATAATATTTCAAAAATTTAATTAATTTTGCTAATCTGTTGAAATTCAGTTCTTATGAGTAAAACAGATAAAAAAAAGATTTTCAGGAAAAATTGTTTAAAAATAAAAAAAGATGGAAAAATCAAATTCTACCCGAATTAGGTTGTTGCTTTATGCAATTGTTTGTTTATTCGCTACTGGTAATGTTTCTGCTCAACAAGAGGTTATGTATTCCCAATACATGTTTAATACTTTAGCACTTAATCCAGCTTATGCAGGAAGCAGAGATGTTCTTAGTTTGACAGCTCTTGGTAGATATCAGTGGGCTGGAGTTCCTGGTGCTCCAAATACGTATTCTTTCACATTGGATATGCCCATCAAAAATGAGAAAATGGGTCTTGGTCTTGTTTTATATAATGATGCTATTGGAGTAGCTAATAATACAGGACTTAACCTCGCTTATGCCTATAGATTTAAATTAGGTGCTAAAACTACCATGTCTTTAGGTTTACAACCTACCATTACTAATGTGAGTTTAGCCCTGTCTAAGGTAACAAATTTAGTAGCATTGAATGATCCTATTTTTGAACTTGATCAAAACAAATTTGTCTTTAACTCCGGTTTAGGGATGTTTTTAAGTAATGATAAAAGTTATCTAGGCATTTCTGTTCCCCAATTAATCGAACAAAAACTGAGTTTTTCAGATTCAACTTCTAGTACTGGAGTAATTAAAAGACATTATTTTGCAATGATGGGGTTTGTAATTGGAAAAGGTAATTTCAAAATTAAGCCTTCTACAATGATAAGATATACATTTGGTTCCCCGATGGGATTAGACGGAAATATTAATTTTTGGTACAAAGACAAAATTGCTTTTGGTATTTCAGGTAGAAAATCTCAGCTTGTTCTTTCTGGGCAAGACGCTATAGATGCAGTGGTAGGTATGTTTGAACTTCAGCTTACACCTCAAATTAGACTTGGATATGCTTACGATTACAATACGAATAGGTTAAATACTGAATATTCAGATACTTATAAAAGATTAATAGGTACACCCACTCATGAATGGTTATTAAGATATGAATTTGGGTATGGAAAATCCAAAATTCTTACCCCAAGGTATTTCTAATATCTCTTTAATACCATTTCCATAAAATAAATATAATTATGATTGTCAGGATTAAAAGAAAAATTACGCTTTGTGCGTTTGCTGGATTGCTGTCGTTTATGGCAGTGGGTCAAGGGGCACTTATGAAAACTGCTGAGCATCATTTTGAAAACCTTAGCTTTGTTAAAGCAATTGATGCTTATGAAGAAATTCTTAAAAAGAAAGGACTTTCTGATGCTGAAAAATTTACTGCAAGAAAAAATTTAGCCGAAAGCTATTTAAAGGTTAAGGATTCTCCAAATGCAGAAAGAGTGTTTAGAGAGATAGTAGCATCGAAAACAGAATTTACTTCAGAAAATGCAAAAGTTTTATTAAATTTTGCTCAAGCTTTAGCCTCTAATGGAAAATATCCGGAGTCTCAAACTCAGTATAAAAAATATATGAGTATCGTAGAATCCGATCCTAGAGGTAAGGGTTTTTCGAAATTATACAATGATGTAAGTGTGTTATCAAAAAATGCCGCATGTTATAAAGTGGATTACCTCTCTATTAACACAACTGCCGCTGATTTTAGCCCTTCTTACTATCAAAATGGTTTAATTTTTGTATCAAACAGAAATAATACGGTAGGCTTAAGAAGAGTATTTTCTTGGAATAATACCCCATTTTTAGATTTGTATCATTTGGATGACGTAGCGTTTTTATCCGCTTCTGAGGCTGGTTTAGGCGGTGGAGGTACAAAGTATAAAGGAAGTAAAAAATCTAACGGCCGTGAAGTTGGTTCTGATGAATATACCATGCCAACTGCAAACGATTCACGCACAATTGGAAGTTATGGTGGAAAAAATATTTCTACAGGTTATGGTTATGCTGATAAACCAATAACTGAAAGTGACAGAATGAGTGGCTCAATCAATTCAAAATATCATGAAGGACCGGCAGCATTCTTTAAAGATGGTTCTAAAGTGTTGTTTACTCGTAACAACATGACGAATGGAGTTGCCAAGAAAAGCTCTGATGGGGTGGTTAAATTAAAATTATATATAGCCGATGCCAAAAAAGATAGTTGGGGAAATATTTCTGAACTTCCTTTTAATTCTAATGAATATTCCACGGGACATCCTGCACTTTCTCCAGATGAAAAACTCTTATTTTTCGCTTCTGATATGCCTGGAGGATATGGAGGAACCGATATATATGTGACTAGATATGATGGAACCAATTGGTCTGCACCAATTAACATGGGTAAAGAAATAAATTCAAAAGGAAATGAAATGTTCCCATTTGCCGATGCAAAAGGAAATTTATATTTTTCATCGGACGGGCTACCAGGCTTAGGGGAATTGGATATATTTTTTACACAATTAGATGGAGTAACTCAAAAAGGTAGAATAATTAATTTAGGTTCACCAATAAACTCTAGTAAAGACGATTTTGGGGTGGTAACTGATGGATTGAGACAAAGTGGATATTTTAGCTCCAATAGAAAGAGAGGAGGTAATGACGACGATATTTATAAGTTTGACAGGGAATGTGAAATAAAAGAAGGTTGTGAATTGCTTATAGCTATTTATGATGCTGAAACTAAAATGCCGTTAGATAATACAAAGGTTACTTTTGCTGATGACCAAGGGAATCCAATTGAACTTTTATCAAATGCTGATGGATTTATTTCACTTGACAATGTAGCAGTTAACCATGAATATTTATTCAAAACTGTTCGAGATGGCTATGCTCCAAGCACGGTTAGTTTCTCCACAGATGAATGTGATAATGAGCCTTCTAGATTAGAAATTCCTTTGGAAAAGCCTAAAGATCTTACTCCTGAAGAGACTTTAACAGCGTTAAAAGATTCTCTTAATACTAATCCCAATAACTTAAAGCCAGGAGATCCCGGTTATGTAGATACAAATAATGTGGATGCTGATGGAAAAAGTTCTAAAAGTTACACAGGAACTTTAAAAGGAAAAACGTGTATTATCAAAGGAAAAGTTTCCTCTCAAGCAAATAAGTCAGCATTAGAGGGGGTTATTGTCACCTTAAAGAACGGATGCGATGGTAGTATTTTAACTGCTAATTCTGATGCAAACGGTAATTTTCAATTTACTGCTGTTGAAGGATGTGATTATACCATAGAAGGTAAAAAGGAAAGTATGGGCTCAAAGTCCAAAGTACTTAAAAAACTAAATTGCAATAATTCTGTAGGAATAAATTCAGATATTTTGATGTTCTCAACAGGGGACGTAGTTCAAGTAGAAAACATTTATTTTGATTATGGAAAATGTAACCTAAGAGCGGATGCGAAAGCTGAATTGGATAAATTAGTAAAAATGATGCGTCAATATCCAAAAATGAGAATAGAGCTAAGAGCTCACACCGACAGCAGGAGCGAAGCAGATTTTAACCAAAAGATTTCAGATGGTAGAGCAAAAGCGTCTGCAGATTATTTATTTAAAAGAGGGATTAGCCGTAGTCGAGTTGAATTTAAAGGATACGGTGAAACTATGTTGGTCAACAAATGTTCAGATGGGGTAGAATGTTCCGAACAAGAACATGCTCAAAATAGAAGAACTGAAATCAAGATTTTACAAGTAGATTAATTTTTATAAAAAACTTATTATTAAATTGACCGTTTATCACCATAAACGGTCTTTTTTATGAAAAACATACTTCTTTTAAGCCTTTTATTTATGGTTACTTTTACTGCTTTTTCTCAAAGTGGTTTAATTAATTCTTATCAATTTAATTATTTAGCTTTTAACCCTGCATTTGCAGGAGAGAATGGTAATTTTGGAATTAAAGGGGTATTGGGAAATCAATTTAATGGAACTTTAAAGCCCAATCAAGTTTCTCAAGTTGTGGTAATAGATGGGCAGCTTTTTAACAAATCTGGTTTAGCTTTTCAAGGATTTAGAGATAATTCTGGTAATTTGGTTAGTACAGGATTTGGCTTTAGCTTTAGTAAAGGATACGAATTTGGTGATTTTAAATTGAAGGCTGGATTACAGGCTAGTTTAAAAGTACAGCCTAATTTACTTACTGTGCAAGGAAATCAAAATCTTTCACCCTACGCAGGTTTAGGCACTATTCTTTTCTATAAAAACGTTTTTATTGGAATTTCCAAACCGATGCTTGTATCTTCAAAAAATATAACAGAACCTAAACCCTTGTTCTTACATCTAGGCTATATTTATGATTCCGAAGGGCTGTTAAGTTTTAACGTTAACACTTTGATAGCTAGAGATTTTACTTTAAATAAGCAAAATATAGATTTAAATGTAATTGGATGGTTAAATAAAAGGATAGGCTTGGGAGCATCTATTCGTAATAATAACCTAAATGCATATTTAGATAAAAATTCTTTTTTACCCTTCGCTCAATATAAAGTGAATTCCACTATTTTAGTTGGTATTTCATACGATTCCAATGTTCCTACTTTTGGTTCCCAAATTTCATCTACTTTAAGTGTCCCCGGTGTATTCCAATTATTTGTACGATTTGGTGGTAAATCTGAAGGAGAAGAAAGTTGGTTCTATAATAAGTTTTAAATAATTAGATAAATATCTAATTAAATATTTTTTTTAGAGTTTGTTTACAGCTAAATATTTGTTAAAAATTCAATATTTTCTCTTATTTTAAACATTCTTAGGATAAAAAAGCCTATTTTTTTGTTAGTTAAGGATAAATATATTTAGTTCGCAATATATTATAACTTTAAGGGTTAGAATAGGTATAATAATCAAAAGTTTTGTTTTAAATTCCGAAGCGAAAGCACTAAATACTAATGGATCAGTTTTCTTTTATAGCCAATGCAGATGTTGCTGCCATAGAATCTCTTTACCACCAATATCTACAAAATCCAGATTCAGTCGATAACAGCTGGCAAAATTTTTTCAAAGGTTTTGAGTTTTCAAAAACTTGGAACTCTAACGGGGCAACAAGTACTTACGCCAAACCCGATTCATCAGTTTCAAATGCAAAAGTTTTAAAAGAAATTGAAGTAGTTCATTTTATTAGAGGAATGAGGGCTCGTGGGCACATGATGTCACAAATTGACCCACTTTACGATAACAGAAAATATAATCCAAATCTTGATTTGAAGGATTATAATCTTTTTGATTCAGATTTAGACACTGTATTTGAAGCAGGGGTGGAGGTTTTCGGCAGGCCATCCACTTTAAGAGAAATAGACGCTGCCTTGAGAAAAATATATGGTGGGAAAATTGGCTTTGAATACCAATATATCAGGGATAGGAAAATTAAGAGTTGGTTTAGAAAAAAATTGGAGACCGAATTTTTAAATTTTAAGCCTTCCTTAGAATCAAAAAAGAGAATATTAAAAAAATTAAATCAGGCTGTTGCTTTTGAAAACTTTTTGCATACCAAGTTTTTAGGAAAAAAAAGATTTTCACTCGAAGGTGGAGAGTCTACAATTCCAGGTTTAGATGCAGCAATTCTGAAGGGTGCAGATTTGGGAGTGGAAGAGGTAATCATAGGAATGGCACATAGAGGCAGGTTAAATGTATTAACCAATATTATGCAAAAACCCTATGATCAGGTTTTTAATGAGTTTGAAGAGAATGTACCAACTTTAGAATTTAGTGATGGAGATGTTAAATATCATCAAGGATATTCTAGTCAAATTGAAACACCGAATGGTAAAAGAGTTTCCATGAAACTTATGGCCAATCCTTCCCACCTTGAGACCGTTGATCCAGTGGTTTTAGGATATGCTAGGGCTAGGGCAGATGCTCACTTTGAAAGTAAAGGCCTAAAATCTAATGATTTCGATGATATTTATGATAAAATACTTCCAATTATCATCCATGGAGACGCTTCTTTAGCAGGACAAGGAATTGTTTACGAAGTAACTCAAATGTCAAATCTGCCTGGATATTACGTGGGTGGATCTATTCATTTTATAATTAATAATCAAATTGGGTTTACCACCGACAATGTCGATGCTCGCTCAAGCTTATATTGTTCAGATATTGCTAAAATTTTAGACACTCCTATTTTCCATGTTAATGGTGATGACCCAGAGGCAGTGGTTTATGCTATGCAACTGGCCATAGAATTCAGACAGGAGTTTAACAGAGATGTTTTTGTGGATATGATTTGCTACAGAAAATACGGTCATAATGAAGCTGATGAACCCCGTTTTACACAGCCTTTTATGTATCAGTTAATTAACAAACATATAAGTCCCAGAGAAATATATATTGAGAAATTAAAGTCTGAAGGGAATATCGATGAAAAGATGGCGAAACAAATTAAAGCCGATTTTGACGATAATTTGCAAGGAATTTTACAAAAAGTAAAGCAAAATCAATTGGCATATGAATTGCCGAAGTTAGAATTAGATTGGGCAAAACTTAGAAGATCTGCTGTGATAGATTTTGAAGAATCTCCAAAAACTGGAATCAATACCGAAAGTATTCAACTAATTGGAAAGGCTCTATCTAATGTTCCTGAAAATTTCACTCCAATAAAGCAAATAGAAAAAGTATTAGAAGAACGAAGAGAGATTTTTGAAGGAAAGAAACCATTTAATTGGGCAGCTGCTGAATTAATGGCTTTTGGCTCTGTTTTAAATGATGGACATTGGGTTAGAATGTCTGGTCAGGATGTTCAGAGAGGCACTTTTTCTCATAGGCACTCAGTTTTGCATGATATTAACAATGGGACAAAATTCAATAACCTAACAAAAATAAGAGAGGGGCAAGGTAAATTTGAAATTTATAATTCCTTTTTGTCTGAATATGCAGTAATGGGTTTTGAATATGGCTATGCCATGGCAAATCCTAATGCTTTAGTAATTTGGGAGGCCCAGTTTGGAGATTTTGCCAATGGAGCTCAAATAATGATTGACCAGTTTTTAGTAGCTGCTGAATCCAAATGGAATGCAATGAACGGTTTAGTGCTTTTGTTGCCACATGGCTACGAAGGCCAAGGTCCTGAACATTCTAATGCTAGGCCAGAGCGTTTTTTACAATTGGCTGCAGAATATAATATGTATGTTTGCCATTGTACCACTCCTGCTAACTTTTTTCATATGCTCCGTAGGCAATTAGCTCTGCCTTTCAGAAAGCCATGTGTTCATATGTCTCCAAAGTCTATGCTAAGGCACCCTATGGCGGTTTCTGAAATGAATGAATTTGTTGAAAATACTTCTTTCAGAGAAGTTATTGGAGACGACATTGTAAAAGCATCTCAAGTAAAGAAGGTTTTACTATGCTCTGGCAAAATATATTATGATCTTTTTAAAAGACGCGAAGAGGAGCAAAGAACCGATATTGCAATAATTCGATTAGAACAATTGCATCCTTTCCCTAAAACAAAGGTGGAAGTGGAGCTTTCAAAATATAAAAATGCAGAGAAAGTTTGGGTTCAAGAAGAGCCATTAAATATGGGATATTGGTCATTTATAGTCAGGGAGTTTGGTGATGGTATAGATGATGTTATTTCTAGGAAATTAAGTGCTTCACCAGCAACTGGTTATACCAAAAACCACAATAGTATTCAAAGTGTAATTATGGATAAGGCATTCCAAATGAATTAATTTATAAATCATGACAATTGAAATGAAAGTGCCTTCAGTTGGCGAATCTGTAACCGAAGTTACTATAGCCTCTTGGGTAAAAAAAGAAGGAGATTTTGTAAAAATGGATGAAGTTATATGTGAGCTTGAATCAGATAAAGCCACATTTGAATTGCCAGCAGAAGCTGACGGAATTTTACGAATATTAGGAAAAGAAGGTGATACTTTGACGATAGGAACTCCTATTTGCAATATTGAAACATCCAATGGCAAACCCATTGAACCTGAAAATCAAGACAAAAAATCCGATCCCAATTTGGTTGCCAAACCTGTAGAATCTGTAGAAAAATTATCTGAAATTTTTGAGGTAAAAGTTCCTACCGTTGGCGAATCTATCACGGAAGTTACAATAGCATCCTGGGTAAAAAAAGAGGGTAGTTTTGTAAATATGGATGAAATCATTTGCGAATTGGAATCTGATAAGGCAACATTTGAACTTCCCTCCCCTCATAGTGGTATATTAAAAATTATGATTGAAGAAGGAAATGTGGTTCCTATTGGTGGAGTAATTGCATCTATTCAAACCAATTCCAATAAGGCAATTGAAAGTAATTTAGGGGTTGATCAAGTAAAAGTAAATGTTTCGGAAGCCAAAAATATTCAGAGTGGAATAAGTTATGCTGACGGTCATCCTTCACCTGCGGCATCAAAAATTTTAGCGGAAAAGGGAATTTCTGCTTCCTCAGTTGAAGGTACTGGTCTTGGTGGAAGAGTGACAAAAGAAGATGCTGTTTTAGCTAAACAAGAAGTATCAACAAAAGCGACTGAAATTATTGCCCCAATAGTTCCTAAAAATGTAGACTCAAGAGGTTCAAGAAGAGAAAAAATGTCTTCCTTAAGAAAGACTATTGCAAAGCGTTTGGTGGCCGTTAAAAATGAAACCGCTATGTTAACCACTTTTAATGAGGTGGACATGAAGCCAATCATGGATTTGCGAAAACAATACAAAGATAAGTTTAAGGAAACACATGGCGTAGGATTAGGATTTATGTCTTTTTTTACAAAAGCATGCTCCATAGCATTACAAGAATTCCCAGTAGTAAATGCTTACATCGATGGAGACGAAGTAGTATTTAATGAATTTGCTGATATTTCTATTGCAGTTTCAGCTCCTAGAGGATTGGTTGTACCTGTTATTAGAAATGCGGAAAAAATGTCATTTTCCGAAATAGAAGCAGAAGTAGTGCGTTTAGCCTTAAAAGCCCGAGACAATAAATTAACCATAGAAGAAATGACTGGCGGAACTTTTACTATTACCAATGGTGGTATTTTTGGATCTATGCTATCTACGCCAATTATTAATGCCCCACAGTCGGCAATTTTGGGAATGCACAATATTGTGGAGCGACCAGTTGCAATAAACGGGTCGGTTGAAATTCGTCCCATAATGTATTTGGCATTATCTTATGACCATAGGACTATTGATGGTAAAGATTCGGTTGGGTTCTTAGTTAGAGTAAAACAGTTGTTAGAAGACCCAATGAGAATGCTTTTGAAAGTTTAAATTTATGAAAGGCATCCTAGAGGTGCTTTTTATTTATGTTTATTTTTTTAAATTTATCTAGAAAATTTTTTATATTATGGATTTCGATGTAATAGTTATTGGTTCAGGTCCAGGGGGATATGTTGCCGCAATAAGGTGTTCGCAATTGGGTATGAAAACCGCAATTATTGAAAAATATAATGCTTTAGGAGGCACTTGTTTAAATGTGGGCTGTATCCCATCCAAAGCTCTATTAGATTCTTCTGAGCACTATTTTAATGCGGTTAATCATTTTGAAGAGCACGGAATAACCACCGGAAAAGTAAAAGCTGATATCAATAAAATGATAGAGCGTAAAGCTGGAGTGGTTAGAAAAATGAATGATGGAATTAATTTTTTAATGAAAAAGAATAAAATCATTGTAAAAAATGGTTTTGGATCTTTTGTTGATGGAAATACAATAAAAATTGCCAAAGAAGATGGCTCTGAAGAAAACATAAGTGGTAAAAACATAATTATAGCAACGGGGTCTAAGCCCACTATTTTACCCTTCATGAATTATGATAAAAAACGTATAATAACTTCTACAGAGGCACTTGCATTAACAGAAATACCAAAGCATTTGATGGTGATTGGTGCAGGTGTAATTGGTGCAGAATTAGGTTCAGTATATGCCAGATTAGGATCTAAAGTCACTTTTGTAGAGTTCGCAGATGGAATGATTCCCACCATGGATAAGACAATGGGTAAAGAATTGCAAAAATCAATAAAAAAATTGGGAGCTGAATTCTATTTTAATACTAAAGTAAGTTTGATTGAAAATTTAGGCAAAGAAGTAAAGGTCACCGCTCAAGATAAAGAAGGAAAAGAAGTGGTAATTTCTGGAGATTATTGTTTGGTAAGCATTGGAAGAAGACCTTACACAGATAATTTAAATTTAGAAGCAGCTGGAGTAGCTTCAGAAAAAGGTAAAGTACTAGTGAATGAGCATACCTTGCAATCTAATATCCCCAATATATATGCAATTGGAGATGTAGTTAGAGGAGCAATGCTAGCTCATAAAGCTGAGGAAGAAGGTGTTTTAGTGGCAGAGATTATAGCAGGGCAAAAACCACACATCAATTACAACTTAATTCCTGGGGTTGTTTATACTTGGCCTGAAGTGGCTGCGGTAGGAAAAACGGAAGAAGAGTTAAAGCAAAGTGGAATAGCATACAAAGTTGGAAGTTTCCCTTTTAAAGCTTTGGGAAGAGCAACAGCAAGCGGGGATACCGATGGATTAGTTAAAGTTTTAGCAGATAAAAATACAGATGAGTTATTAGGTGTTCATATTATTGGAGCTAGAGCAGCCGACATGATAGGAGAGGCCGTAACAGCAATGGAGTTTAGAGCTTCGGCTGAAGACATTGCTCGAACCTCACATGCACATCCTACTTATTTAGAGGCTTTGAAAGAAGCTTGCTTGGCAGCCACAGATAATCGGTCAATACATTCTTAAAAAGTACAAAGTAATAAATTGAAAAACATAAAAAAACCAGCCGAAAGCTGGTTTTTTTGAAAATTGAAGTTTTGTTGTTATTTTATTTCAGCGTTTATTACCATCTGAGTTTTCCAATTACTTTCATGTGTGTTCACAAAATCTTTGAAACTTTCACTTGACTTAAAGTTCTCAATATCTGTATCCGTTTTAAAAGTTAGATAATGCATCACATCATATTCTGGTTTTTCCCCTTCGTTAGAAATAGTGAAACCAGCCGTATAATTTACAATTTCAGAATTTTTCAATTTCAAATTTCTAAAATCAGCAATGTGTTTTTCAATTACCACTTTTTCTGTATTTTCATTAAATTTATAACAAATAACCATCTGCTTTTTAACTGGCTGAGGACCAATGGCCATATTCCAAATAAATAAAGTACCCAAAAATGCCCCAAAAAATATAATTGGTACAAAATAATTTAAAACTCTCTTATTCATATCTTTTTCTAATTTAATTCTTTTTTAATTATATAAACGAAATTTAATTCGGTTTGTTTTGCAAAGTTAATATAAAAATATGAAAAACATTGCATTATTTTAATAAAAAAAATAACTATAAATGAAATTAAGTATTTATTCAGAATAAAATTTGGTTTTGAAAAAAAAATAAGAATTTTATTAAAGTTGAGTTTTTAATTGAAAATTAAAAATTTTAGTAATTTTGATTACAAATAAGGAGATATTACAAAAAAAAATAGAAATTGCTTATATCACCATTAATTTATAGTGATAATATTAGAAAAAATAGGTGAATTTGTTGAAAAGTGGTTGAAATAGCGTTTGAATATTATTCAGAATAATATTTTTTATTTTTTTTTGCAAAAATTTAATTTTTTTGCTCTTTTTTCCTAAAAATTGATAGTTAAGTATATATCAGACTCAATTTTTTTAAAATCTTTAATTTATGGGGTGGTAAAATCTAAATAATTTTAATCAAAAATAGACTTAAAACTAGAATTGGTGGAAATGATTCATCATTCTGAAATTAATAAGATGAAGTAAAAACCTTCTTACAAAAAAGAGTTCATGGTTTGTTTAAGTTGAGACAATGGAATAACCCCAGACTGCCTCCATTTTTGTTGACCTTTTAAAAAAACCATAAGGGTTGGCACTCCTGAGATTTTGTATTTTTTTTGTAATGCAGGATTTTTATCAATATCTATTTTAATAATTCTTATTTTTTCTCCCATGTCATTTGCCAATTGTTTTAAAATTGGGGAAAGAGCTTTACATGGGCCACACCATTCAGCGGAAAAATCTATTAATACGGGTATTTTTGAATTTATTAATTCTTCAAAATTTCCTTGCATATTTTATTTTTTTTGAAATTTTAAATCCGATTTTACCATAATCATTAGCCATAATGAGCGGGACATTCTATATATCCATTTCGTTAAGAAAATGGTAACCGTAATATAAATAATTATATAAATGTGCCAATCAATCCTATCTTCAAAAAAGACATAATAGGCCACCGTTGTGGCCACAAAAAATGACATATTTAACATATACGAAATATACATTGCGCCATAGAAAAAGCCCACTTCTTTTTCATATTTTAAGTTACAATTCGAACAATTAGTCAGCATATTAAACATTCCTTTTTTAGGAATTATACCTGTATTTTCAAATAATTCGCTTATGCCACAACGTGGACACTTAAGTTTAATAGCAGAACTTAATTCACCCATTCTTTTTAGTTTGCAATTGGCAAACTTATTTTTTTGTTTATTATAACCTTTACTTTTATTCAACAAAGTCAATTTAATTTGTGTTCATTTCTTTAATTATAATATAATTTTATCATCTATTTTAGAATTTAAAAAAAGCATTGAACATAAATCAAACATTCGTAGTTTTATTTAAAAATGTGATTGCAAATACATGGATATGTCTAAGCAGAATAAAATAATCGAAGCTCGATTAAAGCTAAAAAGTAGATTTGAGCAAAAGATGAAGGAATCTCCTTCTTTATCAGATTCAAAACCACAAGGGAAAGGGTCAATTAATAGACATGGAATGCCACAAGTTCCTGTTGGGCAAACACTTACTGAAAAATGGCCAGTTTTAGATTTGGGATATCATCCAAATGTTGATCGTGAAAAATGGAGATTGATTATAGATGGGGCAGTTGAATATCCAATGATATTAAGATGGGACGACTTTATGGGTTTACCACAAACCGAGGATATTAGCGACTTTCATTGTGTAACCACCTGGTCTAAACTCGATATGCCTTGGCTTGGGGTAAGTTTTTTAGATATTGCAGCATTAGTATCCCCAAAAGCTTCAGCCACTCATGTACTATGCTATGGATATGATACTTACACCACCAACTTGTCTCTTGAAGAAGCTTTGAAACCCGATGTTCTTTTGGTACATTCAGTTTATGGTGAGCCTTTGGCAAAAGAACACGGCGGACCAGTAAGAATGATTACTCCTCAATTATATGCATGGAAGGGTTCTAAATGGATAAAAAGAATTGAATTTTTAGAAGCAAATCAAAAGGGATTTTGGGAAGAAAGGGGCTATTCAAATACCGCATATCCTTGGCAAAATGATCGTTATTCCTGATGAAACTGAACCAGTTTCTCAATAGGTTTTTCAATAATTTTTGATATATAAATATTGTTTTTATTACACACTTCTGTGAGCATATTTTTATAGAAATAGGCTATAGAACCTATAAATCCAATTTCAGAATTAGCCAATTGTGGATATTTTTTTAAATATTTATCAATAAATTGTTGAAAAGAGGTACTTACCAAATTTTTACAATAGTCCAATTTTTGATTTTCATATAAGAATATGGAAAAGCCAGAAAAATATTTATTTGGTTTTTCTTCTTGGTACGCTTTTGTTAAGATCTCATGTCTTTCCATTTTTCCAAATTTTTTTTCAAATAATATCCTCACTTTTTCTGGCATTTCTTTATGAAGATAATCTAGTACTAGTAGTTTACCCATATGTCCTCCGCTGCCCTCGTCTCCTAACCAAAAACCTAATGGAGGTATTTGATAGGAAATTTTTTCTGATTCCCAAAAACAGCTATTCGATCCAGTTCCTAAAATGCAGGCAATTCCAGATTTTTTTCCAAACAAAGCTTTTGAAGATGCAATCACATCTGAATAAGTAAATATTTTAGTAGGGTAGCCCAAAGCCTTCTCAATCCCATTTTTAATTATGGTAGACTTAGATTCATCAGTAATCCCAGTACCATAGAAATGAATTTCCTTTATATTTATATTCTTAATCAAGTTAAAAGCTGGTGATAATTCATCGGCTATTTGTTGAGAATTTACAAAATAAGGGTTCAACCCAATGGTATTAAATTGCGTCTTTTCTAAATCAACTAATCTCCAGTCTGTTTTTGTTGAACCACTTTCTGCTATTAATATCATTTTTTTTATTCTATTTTTAAATTTTTGAGACTTACCTTTGCACCCAGTTTTTTGAAAAGTATATTTATAAAATGATTGAATATCAATTATATACGCTGCCAAATGGCATCCGAATAGCACACAAACAAGCAAGTAATACAAAAATAGTGCATTGTGGCATCATGTTGGATATTGGAAGCCGCGATGAACTGGAACATCAAGCTGGTTTAGCCCACTTTTGGGAACATATGGCCTTCAAAGGTACAAAAAAACGGAAATCTTATCACATTATAAATAGTTTAGAGGCTGTTGGGGGTGAATTAAATGCCTACACAACAAAAGAAAAAATATGTTTTTATGCTTCTATTTTAGATACTTATTTTGAACGGTCCGTTAATCTTTTGACCGATATTACTTTTAATAGTGTTTTTCCTGAAAAACAATTAGAAATTGAAAGAGGTGTAATTTTAGAAGAAATGGCGATGTATCTAGACTCCCCTGAAGATGCAATTCAAGACGAGTTTGATAGTTTAGTTTTCCCAAATCATCAGCTTGGAGTTAATATTTTAGGTACTACCGAAAGCGTTAAATCATTTGATAGAGAAGATTTTAATACGTTTATTGAAGAAAATATTGATACAGAAAAAATTGTTTTTTCTGTAGTTGGTAATATCGAATTTAAAAAAGTAATAAGAATTGTTGAAAAATATTTAAAAGATATACCCTTCAAGAAGACTTCTAAACTTCGATTTCCTCCAGTTTTGCATGAGGCTCAGAAAATTGAATTGGAGAAGGCTAATAATCAAGCTCATGTAGCTATTGGTAGCCAGTCTTTTGCATTAAATGATTCAAGACGGCTTCCATTTTTTGCCTTAGTGAATCTTTTAGGAGGTCCTGGAATGAATAGTAGGTTTAATCTAAGTTTAAGAGAGAAATATGGTTTGGTATATCAAATCGAAGCTACCTATTCTAGTTTTTTAGATACAGGTTTTTTTGGAATTTTCTTCGGAACTGATCCTCAGAATCTGGAAAAGGCTTTAAAATTAGTCTATAAAGAAATGGATTTATTAAAAACCAAATCATTGGGAGAAATACAATTGAAAACTTTGAAAGAACAACTGAAAGGTCAATTAGCAATGTCGGAAGAGAGTAAACAGGGATTTATGCTAATGATGGCAAAAAGTTTATTAGATTTAAATAAAATAGAGCCAATCGTTCAGATTTTTGAAGATATAGACAAAATTTCTAAAATTACAATACAGGAGTTGGCAGTGGAAATGTTTGATCAAAAAAAACTTTCAGTTTTAATTTATAAATGAAAAATTTGTAAAAATTTAATGCACGTTTATTCAGGCATTCAATTAAGTATTCCAAATATTTTTTCAATAAAATCATTGAATTAGTCTCCCAAAACTTTTATTTGAAATTTTTCATTTTGGGATTTAATGTGTTCTTTTTTGAAAATCAATTCTATTTTTTTTATTATTTCAGGGTTCATTTTACTTAAATCATTCATTTCTAATTTATCGTTTTCCATATTGTACAATTGCATATTCGTATTTCCGGAATGCAAATTGGTTCTAATAGCTTTCCATTTTCCCATTCTAAGGGCTTGTTGGCCACCAGATTCTGGAAACTCCCAATATAAATAATCATGCTGTTTTTGTTTTTCTCCTAACAATGTTGGTAAATAACTAATGCCATCATTTTTAGGTAGGATTATTTTTAAAAGATCTCCAATAGTACTCATAAAGTCATAAAAAGAACTAATATGATCACTCTTAGTTTTTTCTTTAATAACACCTGGCCATGAAGCTATCATCGGAACTCGAATACCCCCTTCATAAACAAAGCCTTTTCCCCTTCCGAACTGCTCTTGGAAAGGACCTCCAGACTTAAAAAATTCTGGTTGGGCACCTCCAGCATACGATGGGCCATTATCGCTTGAAAAAATAA